>DASWBQ010000213.1:0-10992 GCA_036390535.1 Gemmatimonadales bacterium
AGGCGGTCCGCCTCGGCGTCGCCGACCCCGATCGCCTCGTGATCGGCGGCTGGAGCTACGGCGGCATCACCACCAACTACACCATCACCCGCGACCAGCGCTTCAAGGCGGCCATCTCCGGCGCCGGCAGCAGCCTGCAGCTCTCGATGTACGGCTCCGACCAGTACGTCTACCAGTACGAGACCGAACTGGGCCAGCCGTGGAAGAACCCCGAGGCCTGGATGAAGGTCTCCTACCCCTTCTTCCAGGCCGACCGGATCACCACCCCGACCCTCTTCATGGTGGGCGAGAAGGACTTCAACGTCCCCGCCGCCGGCTCCGAGCAGATGTACCAGGCGCTCAAGAGCCAGGGGAAGGAGACCCAGTTGGTCATCTACCCCGGACAGTTCCACGGGATCACCGTGCCCAGCTACCTGGTGGACCGCTGGCAGCGATGGCTGGACTGGGCCAACAAATACACCAGAAAGCCGGTGCCATGATGGCTGGGACAGGGCGGGAGAACGCGGGAGAGGGCGGGAGATGACCGCGCGAGTCAACCGGCAATGGCGCCTCGTGGCTCGCCCCATCGGCCTCTTCAAGCCGACTGATTTCGAGTGGCACGAAACCCCCGTTCCTGACCCTGGCGATGGCCAGGTCCTGGTGAGGATCGAATGCCTGTCCCTCGACCCCACCAACCGCGGCTGGGCGTCGATGGACACCTACCTCCCCGCCGTCCCGCTCGGCGAGGTGATGCGCGGCATCGCCATCGGGCGGGTCGAGGCCTCGCGGCATCCCGCCTGGCCCGTCGGCACCCGGGTCCAGGGGCTGCTCGGCTGGCAGGACTACTTCCTCTCTGACGGCTCCGGTCTCCACCGGATCCCCGACGTCCCCGCTGATGTCTGGTTTGGTGCCCTGGGCCACATCGGGCTGACCGCGTACTGCGGCCTCCTCGACATCGGCCAGCCCAAGGCTGGCGAGACCCTGGTGGTGTCCGCGGCCGCCGGCGCCGTCGGCTCCCTGGTCGGCCAGATCGGCAAGATCAAGGGTTGTCGCGTCGTCGGCATTGCCGGCGGCCCCGACAAGTGCGCCTGGCTGACCGGGGAGCTCGGCTTCGACGCCGCCGTGGATTACAAGGCGGGGAAGGTACTCCCCGCGCTCCAGGCCGCCTGCCCCGATGGCATCGACGTCGTCTTCGAGAACGTCGGCGGCGAGATCCTCGACGCGTCGCTGGCGCTCATCAACCTCCACGCCCGCATCGCCCTTTGCGGCCTGATTTCGGGTTACAACGCCACCCGTCGCGAACCCGGTCCCTACAACTTCGGCAACGTCCTGGTGCGGCGGGCCCGGATCGAGGGGTTCATCTCCCTCGATCACTTCGACCGCGCCGTCGACGCCTATGCGGAACTGGGGCGGTGGCTGTCGGAAGGACGGCTCAAGTTCCGGGTCGACACCGTGCACGGCCTCGACCACGCCGTCCTTGCGGTCAACCGGCTGTTCGAGGGCACCAACACCGGCAAGCTGATCGTGATGCCATGAAACTCGTCCGTCGTGGTGTGGTGCTGGTCCTGGCGCTTGCGGTTCTCTACCTGGTGGCGAAACCGGTCCCGATCGACCCACTGCCCTGGAAGAGCACCCCCAACGCGGGGTTCACGGGTCCCTTCGCCGCCAACACCCTGTTGACCGGCGCCGATACGGTGCAGGTCCCGGCGGAAGGCCCCGAGGACCTCACCCTCGGCCCCGACGGCATGATCTACACCGGTCTCGTCGACGGCAGCATCGTTCGCTTCGATCCCGCCACCGGAGCAGTCACGCCTTTCGCTCGCACCGACGGGCGGCCCCTGGGCATCCGGTTCGACGCGGCCGGCAATCTGATCGTGGCGGACGCGCTGCGCGGTGTCCTTGCGGTGGCGCCCAACAGCAACGTCCGGCTCCTGACCCAGTCGGCGGGAGGCGTCCGGTTCGGCTTCACCGACGCAATTGACGTTGCCCCGGATGGCACCATCTGGTTTTCGGACGCCTCGCAAAGATGGGGAGCGGCGACGCGCGGCCTGATGGACTTCTGGGAGGCCAGACCCACCGGCCGGCTGCTGCGTTACGATCCCGCCTCGGGCCAGACTACCGTGGCGCTCGATTCACTTGACTTCGCCAACGGGGTCGCGGTCGGGCCCGCCGGTGCGTACGTCCTGGTCAACGAGACCATGACTTCCCGCATTCACCGCCTCTGGCTCAGCGGGCCCCGGAGCGGGGTGCGGGAGGTCTTCGTCGAAGGGTTGCCCGGCGCGCCGGATAACATCGCCTGGGACGGACAGGGCATCTTCTGGGTCGGGCTCTTCGCGCCTCGAACCGCTGCGGCGGAACGGGTCCGCACCCTTCCGCCCTTCTGGCGCAAGGTGCTCTACCGGATCCCCGAGCGCCTGCGCGGCAGCCCGGTGACCCGGTACGGCATGGTGGTCGGCATCGACACCACGGGAACCGTGCGGTACAACCTCCAGGATCCGACCGGCCGGTTCCACAGCACTACCGGCGCACTTCGGGTCGGGGACACCATCTACGTGAGTACCCTCGCCCGCGACGTGCTCGCGAGGGTCACCCTGCCGCCCCGGTAGCAGACAGGCACGCCTTTTCACTCTTCCCTTGTGACTCTTCACTCCCCTGAAATGTCGACTCTTGCTCAGTTCCGCCTTGACGGCCGCGTGGCCCTGGTCACCGGCGGGTCCCGGGGCCTCGGCCTCGAGATCGCCGTCGCGCTGGCAGAGGCCGGCGCCAGGGTCGCGCTGGTGGCCCGCCGTCCCCAGTTCTTCGACGAGGCCAGGGCCGCCCTGCCCGATGCGCTCCAGCTGCTCGGCAATGTTGCGCTCGAGGAGGACGTCGCCCGCTTCACCGCGGAGACGACGGCGAAGCTCGGTGCACCTGACGTTCTCGTGAACGCGGCCGGAATCTCCTGGGGCGCTCCCGCCATGGAGATGCCGGTCGAGAAGATCCACGAGGTGCTGGCGGTGAACGTCGGTGGGGCGTTCCTCTGTGCCAAGCACGTCGCCCCCGCGATGCGCGACCGGGGCTGGGGCAAGATCATCAACATCGCCTCGATCGCCGGCCTCAAGGGCACCCCCGCCGACGTCATGGACGCCGCCGGTTACAGCGCCTCGAAAGGCGGCCTCGTCGCCCTCACCCGCGACCTGGCGGTCAAGTGGGGGCCGTACGGCATCCGGGTGAATGCCCTCGCCCCCGGCTTCTTCCTGACCCGGATGACCGAGAAGGTGATCGCCCGGAGCCACGAGTACATCAGCCGCGCCGCCCCGCTGGGCCGGATCGGCAACCCCGGCGAGCTGGCCGGCGCCGCCCTCTTCCTGGCCAGCCCGGCGTCCGATTACGTCACCGGTGTCACCCTCCCCGTGGACGGGGGCCTCAACGCCGCATGATTCCTGACCTCTCCCCCCGGGCGAAGGAGCTCCAGGCGAGGCTCCTCGCGTTCATGGCCGACCACATCTACCCGAGCGAGGCGGCGGTCGCCGAGGCGGCAGTCCGCGATCGCTGGCAGCCTGTCCCGGTCATCGAGGAGCTGAAGCGGCGGGCCCGGGCCGAGGGGCTCTGGAACCTCTTTCTCCCCGAGGATGGCCGGGGCGCGGGACTCAGCAACCGCGACTATGCCGCGCTGGCCGAGATCATGGGCCGGACCTGGTGGGCCTCCGAGGTCTTCAATTGCAGCGCTCCCGACACCGGCAACATGGAGGTGCTGGTCCGCTACGGATCGACGGCCCAGCAGCGCGAATGGCTGGAGCCGCTCCTCGACGGTCGGATCCGCTCCTGCTTCGCGATGACCGAGCCCGATGTCGCCTCGTCGGACGCGACCAACATCCAGGCCAGCATCCGGCGGGACGGCGACCGCTACGTCCTCAATGGCCGGAAGTGGTGGGCGTCCGGGGCGGGTGATCCCCGCTGCCGGGTCGCCATCTTCATGGGGAAGACTGACCCCGCTGCCGAGATCCACCGCCAGCAATCGATGATCCTGGTGCCGATGGATGCGCCCGGTGTCACGGTGCGCCGCATGCTCACCGTCTACGGCTACGACGACGCTCCGCACGGGCACGCCGAGATCGACTTCACAGACGTGTCCGTCCCCGCCGCGAACCTCCTCGCCGGTGAGGGCCGCGGGTTCGAGATCGCCCAGGGGCGGCTCGGCCCGGGCCGGGTCCATCACTGCATGCGGCTCATCGGCCAGGCCGAACGCGCCCTGGAGTTGATGTGCCACCGGGCCAGGCACCGGGTGGCCTTCCGGAAGCCGCTTGCCGACCATGGCATGGTGCGCGATGCCATCGCCCGGTCCCGGATCGAGATCGACCAGGCCCGGCTTCTCGTGCTCCGGGCCGCGCACCTGATGGACGCCGATGGGAACAAGGCGGCCCGCGCCGAGATCGCCATGATCAAGGTGGTGGCGCCCGCCGTGGCGCTGAACGTGATCGACCGGGCCATTCAGGTCCACGGCGGGGCCGGCGTGTCGCAGGACACCTTCCTGGCCCTCGCGTGGGCCCAGGCGCGGACTCTCCGGATCGCGGACGGACCCGACGAGGTCCACCTCGAGAGCGTCGCGAAGCTCGAGCTGAGGAAGCAGCCATGAAGCTGGCCGGGAAGGTCGCGGTGGTGACCGGAGGCGCCAGCGGCATCGGGGCAGCGCTCTGCCGGCGGTTTGCGGCCGAGGGCACCCGGGCCATCGTCGTGGCGGACATCGATCTCGAGGGAGCCGAGGCGGTGGCGGCGGGCATCGGCGGCATGCCGGAGCGGTGTGATGTCGCGAAGGAGGCCGATATCCGCCGGCTGGTGGACGACGTCACCCGCGGCTTTGGGGGCATCGACCTCTTCGTCTCCAACGCCGGCATTGCGTTCGGGGGCGACGAGCGGACCCCGGATGCCGAGTGGCGCCGGATGTTCGACATCAACGTCATGTCCCACGTCTGGGCGGCCCGCGCCGTTCTGCCGCAGATGCTGGCCCGCGGCGATGGCTGCTTCCTGAACGTGGCCAGCGCCGCCGGTCTTCTGTCCCAACCCGGCTCCGCTCCCTATGCCGTGACCAAGCACGCGGCGGTGGCCTTCGCCGAGTGGCTGGCCTTCACCTATGGTGCTCGCGGCATCAAGGTGAGCTGTCTCTGCCCGATGGGCGTCCGCACCCCGATGCTCGACCAGGACCTGAGCGGGGTGGCGGCGTACCTGCTCCGGGACGCCGTCAGCGCGGAGGAGGTGGCCAGCGAGGTGGTCGCCGGTCTCCTGGACGAACGGTTCCTCATCCTGCCGCACCCGCAGGTGCGCGAGTACCTGCGGCACAAGGCCGCGGACCCCGACCGGTGGCTGGCCGGAATGCGCCAGCTTCACGCCGCCGTCGTCACCCCCGACCCTGCATCGGTCACCCCGAACGAAGTGAGGGGGGTGTAGCTTGGCATGACCTCTCCAGTCCGCCCCGGAGAGGAACTCCCCCGCGATTCGCTGGTGGCGTGGCTCACGGGCCGGATCGCGGCTGCCGATACCCTGGTCATCGAGCAGTTCCCCGCCGGCCACTCCAACCTGACCTATCTGCTCCGCACCGGGGCCGCCGAGTTCGTCCTCCGCCGCCCGCCCCTCGGCCCGGTCGCCCCCAAGGCGCACGACATGGTCCGGGAGGCACGGGTGCTCGAGGCGGTGCACCCTCACTTCCCTCCGGCCCCGCGGGTGGTGGCCGTCTGCGCAGACCCGGCGGTCATCGGCGCGCCCTTCTTCCTCATGGAGCGGCGTCACGGTGTCGTAGTCCGGCGGGGCATGCCTCCGGAGTATGGCGGTATCCCTGATGCCGCCGATCGGGTCAGCCGCGCCCTCATCGACGGGCTCGCCGATCTCCACCGCATCGATGTGCACGCCACCGGCCTCGCCGCGCTTGGCAAGCCGGAGGGGTTCCTGGAGCGGCAGGTCAGCGGCTGGACCGACCGGTGGAACCGGGCCCGGACCGGTCCCCTGCCCGGCATGGATCGCGTGGTGGAGTGGCTCGCCGGCCAGCGTCCCGGCTCGGCCTGCGCCACCGTCGTCCACAACGACTACAAGCTCGACAACGTGATGTTCGACCCCGCCGATCCCGGGCGGCTGGTGGCGGTCCTCGACTGGGAGATGGCCACCATCGGCGACCCGCTCGTGGACCTGGGCCTCACCCTCACCTACTGGTCACTGCCCGAGGCGCGGGCGGTGGCCGGCATGAGCGACCGCGACGGCTGGTGGCCGCGCGACCGGATGGTGGCGCGCTATGCGGAGCGGACCGGCAGCGATCTGGCTGCGTTGCCGTGGCACGAGGTGCTGGGGATCTTCAAGCTGGCCGTCATCGTGCAGCAGATCTACGCCCGGTACGTGAAGGGCCAGACGTCAGACCCCAGGTTCCGGGAGATGGGCCGGATGGTCGAGGCGTTGGCCGCGGCGGCCGTGAGGAGACTCCCATGATCCCGCATCGCATCGAGATCCAGGTCCGCTTCGCCGATACCGACGCTCTCGGCCACATCAACAACGCCAGCTACGCCACCTGGTCCGAGCTGGCCCGGCTGCGCTTTCTCGGGGAGAGCGACCACGCGCCGGTCACTTTCATCCTGGCCCACCTCGCCATCGACTTCCGCCGCCAGGTGGACTACACCGACACCGTGCACGTCGAAAGCCGCATCTCGGCCATCGGCAACACCAGCTTCACCATGGCCCAGGTGGTCTACGCCAACGGCGCGGTCGCCGCCGAGGTGAAGTCGGTCATTGTCTCCTTCGACTATCGGGGCCAGCGGAGCATCCCGATTCCTGCTTCCTTCCGGACCTGGCTCGACTCCCGGGCCTGAGGCGAGTGACCTCCGTCATGCTGCGCCTCCGCGTCGCCGGCTTCGCGCTCCTCCTCGCCGTGCGGGGTGCCTCTTCTGCATTGCCCCTCCGCGCCCAGACCGTGGACTCCGTCCTGGCCCGCCAGGTGGAACGGACCAGCCTGGTGCGTCTTCGGTCGGAGGGTGCCGTCGTGACCGGCAGGCTCATTGCCATTGGCAGCGGCGTGGCGACTCTCGAGACTGAAACCGGGCGGCGGGCGGTCTCCCTCTCCGGGGTGGACACGGCCTGGGTCCGCGGCCGGGCGGCCGGCACGGGCGCGATGATCGGAGGCATTGCTGGCGCGGTCGGGGTCGGCATCTTCACGGCGGTCGTGGTGCACGCCCTGTGCGAGACCGACGACTGCGAAACCGTGGGGGCGGGATTCGTCGGCGGCCTGATCGGCGGGGCCGGAGGAGCCCTGCTCGGCGCCGGCATCGGGGCCCTCATCCCGAAGTGGAAACGCCGCTGGCCCTGACGAATCCCGACCGGCGCACTCCCGGGTGCGCGGCATTCCCGACCAGCCGTCTCCATCTGGACTCCAACACCGGACTCCGCATGCCTCGGCTGGCGCTCGCGCTCGGCACCGCTCTCCTCTTCGCTGCCTGCTCCGGCTCGGACAGCACGGCACCCCCGAATACCCCGCCCAACCACACCGTCAACAAGGACGGGAACTGGCACGCGCCGGGGCTCAACCAGCCGGTGGGCGTCTGCACCCAGTGCCATGGCGCGGACCTCCGGGGCGGCACCGCCGGCCAGCCGTCCTGCTACACCTGCCACGGCCAGAAGTGGAGCTGAACAACGGGCCTGAATGACGACGGGCGGCCATGGTGGGACCGCCCGTCTGCCCGTCCGCCCGTCCGCCCGTCCGTCAGGTGAAAATGATGTGCGACCCGACCCCGCCGGCCATGTCGTAGAAGTCGCCGACGGTGATGATCGAATCAACCGCCTCGACGAAGTCCTCCTTCTTCAGGTCGAACATGTCGACCGACGCCTTGCAGGCGTAGAGCTTTGCCCCGGAATCGGCGATCAGCTGCACGAACTCCGGGATCGACGGGATGTCGAGCTGCTCCATCTTCTTCTGCATCATGTGGGTCACCATGGTGCTCATCCCCGGCAGCCCGCCCACCATCGTCGGGATGTGCAGCCCGGGGTTTCCCACCGTGGCCACCTTGATGTGCTCGTTCTTCCCCTTGAGCACCGCCTCCATCCCGAAGAAGGTGAAGAAGACGTTCGCCTCGATTCCCTCCATCCGGGCGCCGTTGGCCATGATCAGCCCCGGGTAGATCCCTTCCAGGGAGCCCTTGGAGACGATGATGTTCACCTTGGTGATCGGCTGGGTGTCGCTCGAGACCCCGGTGTCAGGCATGGTCGCGGTCATGGTCGTCGCTCCTCAGATGCAGCCGTGGGGCTTGGGGATGCCGGCGACTTTGGCGGCGAGCTTGGCCGGCCCCTTGGGAAACAGCTTGTAGAGGTTCTTCACGTCGACGCCGGACTCCTTGCCCAGGGTCCGGATGGTGGGCGCCTGACCGTTGGCGAACCAGGCCTGGCGCATGAACCGCACCACCTTCCAGTGGTCTTCGGTCAGGACCGGGATGCCGTTGTCCCGGGCGATCGTCTCGGCCACGGCCTCGTTCCACTGGGTGGCGTCCTTGAGGAAGCCCTCGGCGTCCAGCTCGAGCACGGTCTCGTTAGGCGTCATGGTGGGCATGCGGGTGTCTCTCCAGGTTCGGGTTGGCGGACAGGGCCGCCACGGGTTCGGGGGCGTGCTTGCCGGCCATCGACATCCGCGGACCGACCATCGGGATGTCCCGGCCGGGGAGGAGCATGTTCCAGTAGACCCACTTGAAGGCCATCTTGCCCAGGTGGTTGATCCGGGACTCCTCCATGAGGGTCATCGGGCCGAGCACCGGCACCGGGAACTTGCCGGGCAGCGGCTCGACCTCGTAGTTGAAGTCGACCAGCAGGGCCTTGTCGAACCCCGTCTCGATGAAGCAGTTGGCGTGGCCGTCGTACCCCGGGTGGAGCGGCTGGCCGTCGAGGAAGAGCTTCACGTTCTCGATCAACACCTCGCTCTCGAAGTGCGCCACCGAGCCGGCCTTGGAGGCCGGGAGGTTGGTGGCGTCGCCGATCGCGAAGATGTTCGGCGCCCGCTCCGACTGGAGCGTGTTGGGATGGGTCCTCACGAACCCCAGGTCGTCGCCCAGGCCCGGCGACCGCCCCACGAAGGCGGCCCCCCCGTGCAGCGGAATCGTGACCAGCAGGTCGAAGGGCACCTCCCGCTCGTCCCAGGCGATCAGCCTGCCGGCGGGACCATCCACCGAGCCGGTGTTGAACTCATTCACCATCGTGATGCCCTTCTCGCCCAGCAGGTGGGTGAGATGGTGGTTGCACATCGGCTTGGTGAACGCCCCGTCCAGCGGGGTCGCGTAGCTGATCGTCACCTTGTCGCGGATTCCCCGCCGGGTGAAGTACCAGTCCGCCAGGAACAGGAACTCCAGCGGCGCCACCGGGCACTTGATCGGCATGTCCACCACGTTGACGACCAGGCGCCCGCCCTGGAACGCTGACAGCGCCTTCGCCAGGCCCGAGGCCCCTTCGAGGGTGTAGAAGTCGAACATCTTCTCCTGCCAGCCGGGCCCGGTCAGCCCCTCGGTTTCCTCGGGCAGAATCCGGGTACCGCTGGCGACGATCAGGAGGTCGTAGGGCAGCGTCCGTCCACCCTCGAGATGAACCAGGTTGGCGTCGGGCTCGACCCGGTCGATCCTGCTTTGCACGTACGTGGCCGAACCGGGCAGGGTGGGACGGCGGGGCCGGATCAGATGCTCCGGCTGGTAGATGCCGAACGGCACGAACAGGAGCCCCGGCTGGTAGATGTGCTGGTCGTCCTGGTCCACCACCGTCAGCGTCATCTCGCCGGCGGCGAGGTCGCCCCGGTACGCCTTCGCGATGCGGTTGGCCATGATGGTGCCGCCGGTGCCGGCGCCCAGGATCACGATCCGTTGCATGTCTTTCTCCTCCGTCAGGACACGGGCGCCGGCGAATCCGTCCGCCCGAAGCCGGCGCCCGCTCGAATGCAGTCGAGCAGCGGCTGGACCCGGGGCTCGGTGATCCCGTAGAAGACGTGGGTGCCTCGGCGCGTAGCGCTCACCACGGCGCGCCCGCGCAGGATTCCCAGCTGTTGCGACACCACCGCCTGCGGCGCCCCCGAGAGGTGGGTCAGGTCCGTCACTGTCCGCTCGCCGTCCTCCATCGCTTCGAGCAGCCGGAGCCGCAGCGGATGCCCGAGACACTTGATCACCGAGGCCGCCCGCTCCAGGGCGGCTGGGTCGAGCGGGGCTGTGCGGCCCATCATGCGTCCTCCGGTCCAGCGGTCGGAGATCATGATATCCCTGTATTGCTATATACTCTTATAAGACTTTGTGAAAAGATTCTCATGCTCATAACGCCATGACACACAAGACGATACCCACGGACGACAAGCCCATGGTCACGAGCGGCGCGGGATTGGATCAAGACGCAGCCCGAGGTACCTTACGGCATGCGCGCCATCGGCATCGTCCTCACCGGCTGGCTGCTCACCCTCGCGGGGGGCAAGCTCGGCTCGGTCATCGGGGGCCTCGCCGGTGACCCCGGCATGTTCGCGGGCGCTGTCCTCGGCGGCGTCGCCGGCATCGCCGGCGCCACGGAACTGTTCCGCCGGTGGCACTGGCTCGCGGCGCCCTGGGACCACCGCGCCCGCTTCATCGGGCTGATCGCCTTCTGCCTGGTCGCTCCGCTGGCCGGCATGGCCCGCCACACGCCGGTGACGGCAGCGCTGCTCGTTTCACTTATCGGCGTCGGGATGCTGTTGGGCGGACGAGGAGGCCTGAAGCCGAAGGCGTAGGGTTGAGGCGGCGCCTGGCTTCAGCGCGCCTTGCCCGGCCGAAGAGGCGTCGTTCTATTAGGTGAGCTACCCCTGAAACGTCGACTTTCCTCTTCGTCGCGACGCGCCCTTGGCCACTGCTGCCCGCTCGTGCCCCGCCTGTCATACCCCGCTCCCGGAGGAGGCCCACTTCTGCCTCCACTGCGGCACGGCCACGCCCACGGAACCCGGGGTCCCGCCCCGGACCATGCCCACCGGCATCCACGAGGTCGACAAGGTCCGGGGGGCCCTGGGTGACCGGTATC
>DASWBQ010000214.1:0-1760 GCA_036390535.1 Gemmatimonadales bacterium
CAGCAGGCGCCACTCGCGGGGACAGCGCCAATCGATTGACGGCACGGCCTAAATCTAGTAGTATCGCGGTGTTACGCCACTCTGGCGGACCCCGGCCCGCCTCCCGCCGCCGAGACCCGCATGCGTCGTCCTGCCGTTGTCGCATCCTTGCTCATCGTGTTCGCCGCCGCGACTCCCGCCGCCGGCCTGGCGCAGTCCTTCCGGAAGCCGCTCGAGCGGGTCCTCGACGCCGAACCGCTCAGGCGTCATCTCTGGGGCATCGTGGTCGCCGACACCACCGGCAAGGTGCTGTACGCCCGCAACGGCGACCGGCTGTTCATCCCGGCCAGCAACACCAAGCTGGTGGTCACGGCCGTCGCCGCAGCACTTCTCCCGCCGGAGTTCACGGTCCGCACCAGCGTCTACGGGACCGGCCCCGTCGCGGACGGCGTGCTGGCCGGTCACCTGGTGCTCTACGGCCGGGGCGACCCGACGATGGGGGAGCGCTGCTACGACGTGGACACCACCCGGGCCGGCGCCTGCACGACCGACGGGTTCGCGCCGCTCCGTGAGCTGGCCCGGACCCTTCACGCACGAGGCATCCACACCGTGGTGGGCGATGTGGTGGGTGACGGCAGCTATTTCGAGCCGACCCTGGTCCACCCGACCTGGGAGGTGGGCGACCTGCCCTGGTGGTATGCCACACCCGTGTCGGGACTGGGCCTGCTGGACAACAGCCTGCGCCTGATGGCGACCCCGGGCACGCCGGGCCGGCCGGCGGACCTCGTCCTGTCGCCCTGGATCGGCGGCCTGGCCCTCGAGAATCGCACCCGGTCGGTGGCGGAGGGCCAGCCGCGCACCCTGGAGGTCCTCCGTGACCAGGAGGGGCGCCGGTACGTGGTCACGGGAGACGTGCCGATCACCTCGCGGGTGCGCCCCGACTACGTCGCGGTGGCCGATCCGGCCCTGTTCACCGCGGAGGCGTTCCGCCGGGTCCTGGCTGAGGAGGGCATCGCGGTCCTCGGCGGCACGAGGGCGACCGCCGATTCGCTCGACTTCCAGCTGACGCGCACCAGTGAGCCCCTTGCCGAGGTGACCTCGCGTCCGCTCCGCGACTGGCTCTTCCCGATCCTCAATACCAGCCAGAACTGGTACGCCGAGATGCTCCTGAAGCAGCTGGGACGGCGGTTCGGGCAGGCGGGCTCGTGGCGGGAAGGGCTCACGGTGGAGCGGCGGTTCCTGATCGACTCGGTCGGGGTGGACTCGACCCAGTTCGCGCTCAGCGACGGCTCGGGGCTCTCCGCGATCAACCTGGTGAGCCCCCAGGCCTTCGTGCAGCTGCTGACGTTCATGCGCAAGCACCCGCGCTACCAGGTCTGGGCGGCGGGACTGCCGCGCGCGGGAGAGCCGGGCTCGCTGCGGAACCGTTTCGCCGGGACCCCGGTAGAAGGTCGGGTAGCGGCCAAGACCGGCAGCATCAGCCGGGTGAACACCCTCTCCGGCTACGTCCGGCGCCCGGACGGGAAGACCCTGGTGTTCAGCGTCCAGGCCAACCACCACATCGTCGGGGGACGGGCGATGATCGCCGCGATCGACAGCGCGGTGGTGGCGATGGCGAGATGAATGAGAGGAGAGAGCAGAGAGCAAAGAGCGGAGAGCGGATGTCGCCTTGATTGCCGTCCCCAGGATCCGTCAGACCCTCTGCTCTCTGCTCTCTGCTCTCTGCTCTCTGCTCTCTGCTCTCTGCTCTCTGCTCTCTCCTCCTTTGGGAGTTACCTTAG
>DASWBQ010000215.1:0-6192 GCA_036390535.1 Gemmatimonadales bacterium
CCGCGTCTCCTGTTCTCCCTGCTGTTCCTCGCCGCCCTCAAGGCGGCCCCGCTCGCCGCCCAGGTCCTTCCGGTGGCGGTCGAGCGGCGCCTGGCAGAACGGCTGGACCTCGACGTCGGCGACACCCTCCGGCTTGGGACCGCCCCTGATTCCCTGCGTCGCCGTGCCGTCGTGGCGGCGGTCTACGTCCCGGCCGCCGACCCCACCCGGCTCATGCGGGGCGAGCTGCAGGTGCGGCTCCACCTGCCCGACCTGGCGGCTCTCCTCGGGGCCCCGGACCGGGTCGATCGGTTCGGGGTGATGCTCGCGCCCGGCGCCGTCCCCGAGGAGGTCAGTCGGCGCCTCAACGCCTCCGCCTTCGGGTACCGCGCCTTCCCCTCGACGCAGGTCGGGGCCGAGGCGTCCCAGACCTTCGTGGTGGTGAGCCGGTTCCACCAGGCCATCGGGGTCATCTCGATCGTGGCCAGCGCCATCTTCCTCCTCTGCATCATGCTCCTCAAGGTGGAAGAACGCCGGCTCGACGCGGCGGTGATGCGGTTCGTCGGGGTCCGGCGGCGGACCATCTTCCTGGCGCTGCTCCTCGAGGCCAGCGTCGTCGCCCTCCTCGGATCCCTCTTCGGCACCGTCCTCGCCTGGCTGGCGAGCGTCGCGACCAACGCCTGGTATCGCCGGTTCTACGACACGACCCTGACATTCTCCGCCGTCACCGCCGACATCGTGCTGCTGGGCGTCGGTCTGTCCCTGGCGCTCGGCCTCCTGGCCGGCGCCCTCGCCGCCGCCCGCCTGGTGCGGACCCGGCCCATGGTCCTCTGGGGGCGCGGATGAGCCCGCTCTGGGGCCTCCGGAACCTGGCGCGCCATCCGCTCCGGACCGTCCTGGCGGTCCTCGGCATCACCGTGGCGTCGGCGCTGCTGCTGGACATGGTCCTCCTTGCCGGTGGCCTCGAACGTTCCTTCGAGCGGCTGGTCCTCAGCCGGGGCTACCAGATCCGGGTGACGCCCAAAGGGACTCTCCCGTTCGACACGGAGGCCACCATCGGTCCGGTGACGCCACTCGTGGCGGCGATCCGCCGCGATCCCGATGTGGTCGCCGCCGGGCCGATCCTCGCGGTGGCGCTCCACGCCCGGCACGCCGACAGTCTCCTTCCGCTGGTTGGCTACGGCGTCGATCCGTCGGGGCAGGGCATCTACGATCTGCTCGAGGGGTCGGACCTCGGCGCCGCCGATTCGGCCGGCCTGCTGGTGGGCCGGACGGCCGCCGAGGCGCTGGGCCTCTCGGTCGGAGATTCGGTGCGCCTGGTGGGGCGCCTGGACCCGCAGGTGGCGACCATGGGAGTCGAACGGCGCATGGTGGTCCGCGGAGTGGTGCGCTGGCTCTATGACGACCGGACCATGCGCTCGGTGGGGGCCCTGCTGCCCGTGATGCAGCGGTTCGGCTGGCACGCCGGGAACGACCGCGCCTCGCTGCTGATGGTGAGGGCCCGGGCCGACTCCCTGGCCGGCGGCGTCGTCGCCCGCCTGCGCGAGGCCCACCCCGAGGTCGGCGTGAACAGCGTCACCGACCTCGTGGGCCAGTTTCGAGAGCGGATCTCCTACTTCCGCCAGGTGTCGGTGATCCTCGGGACGATCAGCCTCGCCGTCACCGTGCTCCTCATCGCGACCATCCTCACCATCACCGTGAACGAGCGCCTTGGCGAGATCGCGACCCTCCGCGCCCTGGGCGTGGCCCGCCGCACCGTGGTGACCCAGGTCCTGGTCGAAGGGGCCGCCCTCACTCTCGCGGGCGGGGCGCTCGGCGTCCTCCTCGGGCTGGGGACCGCCCGCTACCTCGATACCATCCTCACGGCGTTCCCGGGGCTCCCGGCGTCCATCTCGTTCTTCGTGCCCCAGCCACAGGGCCTGCTGACCGCGGCCGTGCTGCTGCTGGTTACCGGGACGCTGGCGGGGGCCTGGCCGGCCTGGGTCGCCGCCCGCGCCCCCATCGCCGCCACCCTTCGCGGGGAAGCCCCATGAGCGTCCTGGTCGCGCGCGACCTGACCCGCACCTACACCCTGCATGGCCAGCCGGTCGAGGCGCTCCGCGGCGTCTCGCTCGACGTGGCGCGGGGTGAGTACGTCGCCATCACCGGCCCCTCCGGTTGTGGCAAGTCGACTCTCCTGCAGCTGGTCGGGGGCATCGACGTTCCGACCTCGGGCACCGTGAGCATGCTCGGTACCCGGCTGGACCAGCTCGACGACCACGAGCTCACCCGGCTCCGGCTCCACCGGATCGGGTTCGTCTTCCAGCGCTTCCACCTCCTCCCGGTGCTCACCGCGCTCGAGAACGTCGAGCTGCCGATGGCGGAGGCGGGCGTGCCGCGGCGGGAGCGGCTCGAGCGGGCCCACGAGCTGCTCCGCTACGTGGGGCTCGAGCGGCGAGAGCGCCACCGCGCCACCCAGCTGTCCGGGGGCGAGATGCAGCGGGTCGCGATCGCGCGCGCCCTGGCGAACCGGCCGGCAATCATCCTCGCCGACGAGCCCACCGGCGAGCTCGACGCGGCGACGGGCCAGGAGATCCTCGCCCTCTTCCGCCAGCTGCACGCCGACGGCACCACCCTCGTCGTCGTCACCCACGACGACCGGCTCGCGGCCGAGGCCGGCCGCGTGGTCCGTCTGCTCGACGGGCGCGTGCTCGGGTGATCCTCACGCTGGCGCTCCGCCACCTGGTGGTGCGGAAAGTCCGCACCCTCTTCCTGCTGCTCGGGTTCGGCACCGGTGTGGCCACCATGATCGTCCTGCTCTCGGTGGGCGAGGCGATGGTGGTCCAGTCACGCGACGTGTCGCTGGTCGGCGGCGGCGAGGTCACGGTGCTGCCGCAGGGCGTGGACCTCGAGGCGCTGCGCACCGGGGCGCTGACCGGGATGTTCTTCGGCATCGACCGGGCCCGGTTCGTCGGCCGGACCATGCTGGGCGGCCCGCGCCACGGGGACCTGGTCCGGGCGGTTGCCCCGGCGATCGAGGGGAAGCTGCTCTACCTGGGCGTCGGAGACCGGGTTCTGGCGGTGCGGGCCGGGGGCGAGATTCCCAGCCGGGCCGAGGCCGCGGGGACCGGGCTTGCCGTCGCCCGCGGCATCTGGCGTGACTCGGACGCCGACTCCGCCTGGATCGCACCCTCTGCCCAGCAGCTCTATGACCAGCTCGACCGGTTCCATCGGCCCACGGGCCGGGACTCGACCTGGGGGGAATGGCATTATTTCAACGTGGTCTCCGGCCCCGAGGAGTGGTGGTACATCAGCTACCTCGTCGGCGGGGACATCCGGGGCGGCCCCGGTCGATGGGGAGGCCAGCTGCTGGTCACCCGCCGGCGCGCCGACGGTCGCTACGACCGGTTCGTCAGCAGCGTGCCGGACGAGGCGGTGGTCTTCGACACCACCCGGGCCGATCTCACCATCGGGGAGAGCACCGTCAGCCAGCGGAGCGGCCTCTACTTCCTCGACGGGACGGCGGACGGCGAGGCCGGCACCCTGCGGTTCCGCCTAACCGTCCGGCCGGAGCGCCATCGGTACTTTCCCCCCGTCGAGCTCCGGAACGAGACCTTCCTCTCGGGGTACGTGGTGCCTGCCCTCCGAGCCAGCGCCGCGGGCGAACTCTGCGTCGACGGTGATTGCCTCGCCGTCACCAACGCCGACGCCTACCACGACCACAACTGGGGCGTGTGGCAGGGCGTGACCTGGGAATGGGGGATGGGTCGGGGGACGTCGCTCGATCTCCTGTACGGCGGTGTCCTCAGGGAGGGGACCGACGATCCCGCCGCCAGTCCCTACTTTCTGGCGGTGGTGGACTCCCTCGGGATGCGGCAGATCCTCCGGTTCACCGACGTGGCCTACGAGGGCGCCGCTCCCGTTGCCGGAGAGCCCGGCATCCTGGCCCCCGCCCGCTTCACCCTGACCGCCCGGCGTGAGGACGACCAGGTCGCCCTCGCGGTCGACGTGCTGAGCGCGCAGGCGACCCGCGCCACGGTCGCCGGGCTCGATCGCTCCTTCCTGCAGCTGCGTGGGCGGTTCCGCCTCGAGGGCCGCCTGGCCGGCCAGGTCGTGGCCGACAGCGGGCTCGGCTTCTTCGAGACGTGGGTGGCTACGCCGACGGCAACTCCCTGAGGATGTCGTCGAGCTGTTCCAGGTGGCGGCGGAGGTGCAGGCCGAGGAACAACCCCCACTGCCTGGCATCGAGCGGGCCGGCGACCGGGTGGGGCGCGACGAACTGCCGGAGATCGCGGGACGGGTCGCTGAGGTTCATCACGGTCACCTCGCGGGCGGTCCGGAAGGCGTCCATCATCTCCTCCCGGGTGGTCCACCGGCGGACCGGCGACACGAAGTCAGGCGCCTCCACCTTGCGCTCCCGGTCGGACAGCCGCTCGCGCAGCACCTGGTCCTTCCCGGCCGTCTCGGCGATCAACGCCTCGGGGGCGGGCTCCGCGAAGAGGCGCTTGGTGATCAGCTTCCCCGTCGAAACCTCGACGAGGGTGAGGTGCTCGATCACCTCCGCGGGGGACCAGCCGCCCGACCCCGGAGACAGGTTCCACTTGGTTTCCGGGATGGCTCGGGCCGCGGCCTCGAATTCCTCGGCCGTCGTCTGAAGCAGGTCCACCGTTTCCCACCGCGCGTCGGTCATACCCTGTCCTCGAATGGAGTTATCCTTCGTCACGTATGGAGATGGACGCCGCCACCGACACTCGCGCGCTGGGCCGCGAACTCATGGACGCCCTGGAAAAGGGCTGGTCCCGCGGGAAGCTCGACGTCATCATGTCGATCTTCGACGAGGCCGCCGTCTTCCGGGAGACGCCGTTTACGGCGCCGATCCAGGGCCTCGCCGCCATCCGGCGCTGGTGGGCGGACGTGCCGTACAACCAGTCCGAGGTGACGTGCACCACCGGTGAGATTTATGCTGCCGGGCCGTGGTTCGCCACCGAGTTCAAGTTGGTCTTCCGCCGCCGTCGCACCGGGGAGTGGGTTGAGGCTCGTGGGGCGCTCTTCTGTGAGACCTCTGGCGGGAAGGTCTCCGAGATGCGACTGTACTGGCACCGGGCGATCGGCGGCCAGGAGATTTGACCCGGGCAGGGCTGTCAGGGTGACAGCCGGTGTCCCCACTTTAAGACGGTAGCCTATCTGGTGCGATTCACGCAAGTCATTTCGTCGCAATGGCTTGGTGTCTGTGATGATGTGGCACGGAACTGGAGATAAAGGGCGCGGATGATGGTACTCCGGAGGTGGCCCATGTTCCTCACGATGCTGATGGCGCTGATCGCGCCGCCCGCAATTCCCGCTGGCGAGACCCCGGCTTTCATGGCTGAGCCGGTGCGCCTCTGGATCGGCGGCAACCGCTCTTTCCGGTCGGGCGACCCCGTCAAGGTTCAGGTGGAGACCGGTCGGACGGGTCATCTCCTGGTCCTGCACCTCGACCCCACCGGCAGGGTGCGGGTTCTCTTCCCGATCACCCCGGCCGATGACCCCTTCGTACAGGCGGGCCGCCGGTACGAACTCCGCCAGCCCGGTGAGGGCGTCAGTTTCGTCGCGGCGGAGGGTGGGGTCGGCCTGGTCTACGCGGCGCTGGCCGAGCAGCCGTTCCGTTTCGACGGCCTGGTGACGCCGGAGGGCGAGTGGAGTGGCGCTGCCTTCCAGATCGCCCGCGAATCCGAGAACCCCGAGGCTGACCTCACGGCCCTGGTGCAGGGGATCGTCACCGATCGCGGTTTCGACTACGACCTCCTCGACTACCAGGTGGCCGGGCGAGTTGCCCAGGATGTCGAGGTTCCCGCCTGGTGGTCGCCCACCTACGGCGAAGTGGACGACTGCATGGGGTGCGGGATGTGGGCCACCGAGGGCGTGTACATCAACGTCGGCCTCGGTTTCGGCTGGGGATGGCCCTACTACTACAACCCGTGGTACTGGGGCTACGGGTATGGCTACGGGTACTATCCCGGCTATTACCCGCCCTACTACCCCGGGTACTACCCGCCCTACTACCCGGGCTACTACCCACCCTACCACCCCGGCTATTACCCCAGCGGGTACATCAGGGGCAGGCCCCGGGGTTACACGGTTGAACCCTACGGTGGTGGCGCGCGTCCCCGCGACGGCCGTTCGGTCGTGAGCGGCTCAGGCGGCACCGCGAAGGGGTCCACCCCCGCCCGTCGTGCCCGGCCCAACCCGCGCGAC
>DASWBQ010000216.1:0-1629 GCA_036390535.1 Gemmatimonadales bacterium
GCCATCTCGTCGGACGTCGGGGCACGCTGGGCGTCCTTCCCCATGACCTCCTCGCGGAGGCCGTTGTGGCCCACGTAGAGGGCGACGTTGGTGCCGGCGCCGGTGCGCGCGAGCTCGGCGATGAACGGTCGCATCAGCCCCGGCCCGGCCCCGCCATCGGGCCCGCCGACGACGGTGGTGACGCCCATGCGGATAACGCCATCGTTGCCGCGCTTCGCCGGGTCGAACATCGCCTCGGGTGCATGGCTGTGGACGTCCACGAAGCCGGGGGCGAGCACCAGCCCCGTCCCATCGATGCGGTCGCGCGCCGGGGCAGCCCGGAGGGCCCCGGCTTCCGCCACGGCGGCAATCCACCGGCCCCGGATCCCGACATCGCCGGTGCGGGCGGGGCGGCCGGTGCCATCCACGATCCGGGCGCCGGAAATCACCAGGTCGAACCCATCGGCGGAGAGAGGGGGCCGCTGGGCATCCACGGGCGCCAGCGATGAGCCACAGGCGATCGCAAGGGAAAGCAGGAAGCGGTGCATTGGGCGTGGGTTCGGTGGTTCAGGGATTCCTGCCGACGATTCGCGCAAAAGCATCGGGGTCGACCGCGCCCTCGGTACTGACCACCAGGACGGTCACGCCTGGGCCCAGCGCGAGGGCCTGCCGGGCTCCCGCCAGGCGGTCATCGGTCATCAGGGCAATCAGCCCGCCGGGGCCGGCCGCTCCCGACTCGCCGGCCACGATCCGCGGGTCACCGCCCTGCGGCACCGCCAGCCGCCGCATCGCCTCCTCGGCGTATCGGTCCTCGATGCTGAAGAATACATCCACCCCTCGCCGGAGCACCGGCCAGGCGGTCAAGGACACCTCGCCGCAGTTGAGGCAGGCCATGATGCTGTGCTGGCCGCCGCGCGATGGCGCGGGCCTCGCGTCAGGGGTCAGCGCCGATTCGAGAAGCGGGTCGGCGTCGACCGGCTCGACCACGGCCACCGCGGGCTGCACCGCCCGGGCCGAGTAGTGCTGCACCACCGCGGCGGCGAGCCCCCCAACACCCGCCTGGATGATCACGACATCCGGCTCGGGCAGCGCCCGGTCTCGCAGCTGCTGGTCGACCTCCTCGAACAGGGTCCCGTAGCCTTCGGTGATCCACGCCGGAATCGTGAGGTACCCTTCGTATCCGACGTCGGCCACGACCTGCCATCCTTCCCGGGCGCTTCGCTCGGCACAGGCGCGAACGGCGTCGTCATAAGTGCCCTCCACCAGGACGACCTCGGCCCCTTCCGCGCGGATCGCGTCGATCCGGCGGGGGGAGCTGTGGGACGTCATGAAGATCCGGGCCTGGAGCCCGAGACGCCGCGCCGCCCACGCCACCGCCCGGCCGTGGTTGCCATCGGTGGCACTCGACACCAAGCCGGCCAGGCGACCCTCCTGCTGCAACCGGTGCATCGCCCACGAGGCGCCCAGCGCCTTGAAGGCCTGCAGCCCGAACCGGGGCGACTCGTCCTTCAAGTACACCCGGCCCAGGCCCAGCTGGCGTGCCCAGCCGGGCAGCAGGTGCAGCGGGGTCGGCTGATAGCCGGGGAGACCGGCGTGGAACCGGCGCACCGCCTCCGGGGCCGACCGCGGCACGACCTGCCGCGACCGGAA
>DASWBQ010000217.1:0-8907 GCA_036390535.1 Gemmatimonadales bacterium
GAAGGCCCAGACGCTGGCGTCCGGGGGAACCACGGACGGCTGGTCCTTGATGACCGGCCCGGTGGTCGAAATCGGAAGGCCGAGCGCCCGGGCTGCGGTGTCCAGTGCCGCCGGATCGAGCCGCTCAGCGGCCAGGGACTCGAGCGAATCGGCCCGGGCGTCCAGCTGGTCGCGGTGGGCTCCGGTCACCTCGATCGGGACGAGGATGTGCCGCCCGTTGGCCTTGTCCCCGGTACGACTGGTCATCTCGATCAGGTGGTACCCGAACTTGGACAGGACCGGCTCGGAGACCGTCTTCAACGGAATCGAAAAGGCGACCTTTTCGAAATCCGGGTCGAACTGGCCCTTGGTCCACTCGCCCAGATCACCCCCGCGGCTGCCCGAAATGGTATCCGATGACTCGCGGCGGGCGACCTCGGCGAACGGAGTCCCGGCGAGAATCTCGGCCCGCAGCGCCGCCGCCCGGTCCCTGGCGGCGAGGGTGTCGGACGTGATCGGGCGTCGGTCGATGACCACGTAGCTCATGAACGCCGTGGCGGGCGCCTTGAGCGAGTCGCGCCTGGCCTGGTAATACTGCTCGACCTCGGCCGCCGTGACGGTGACCCCGGAGTCCGACATGCTGTTCGGGTCGAGGCTGACCAGGCCCAGGGTGACCGACTCCTTCTGGTCCCGGAAGCGCTCCCAGAGTTCCGCGTCGGAGACGTAGACCGAGGCGACCAGGTGCCGCGCCAGCTTCGCCTGGAGGATCTGCGTCCGGTACTGGTTCTCGAGCATCGGCACGTACGCCTGCCCGACCTCGGAGGCGAGCCAGCGCTCGTACTTGCCCGGGTCGAACTGGCCGTCTGTCTGAAAATCCGGCAGTGACAAGAGTTCAGACGGTGGGCTGCTTCGGATCGCCCCGGCGATCTCGTCGGAGCTGACCGAAATGCCGTACCGCTCATATTCCCGCGCCAGCAGCCGTTCCTGGATGATCTGTTCCCACACTTGGTCTCGAATTTGCGCCTGACCGGCAATGCCGAGCGGCTCACTCGACTGGCGCTGCTGCGCCTCGGTGGCCTGCGAAACCGCCTGCTGGAAGAGCCGGGAATCCACGCTCTCGCCGTTGATCTTGCCGACGGAGGTCGTGGTCAGGAGTCCGGTGCCACCGCTCAAGCCACTCAGGTCGAACACGAGCCATGCAAAAAACGAGATGGCCACGATGAAGATCAGGGGCTTGGCGCTGTTACGGAAAGCTTGCATCGTCATGGTCTGGACCGGCCCGGCGGTGTAGGACGCAAAAGAACGCTAAGTCTACGCAGGACAACGCGGAATCTCAAGCAGTCTCCCTCCGGGCGCACCGGGGGGTCCCCACCGGCGCCACCGGGCATCAGGCGTTCCGGGACAATAACTTGCAGGCGGAACCTCCATGGCGATCAGCAGCGAAATCGAGAAGCTCGAGCGGCGGTGGAACGAGAACCCCTCCGGGCTGATGTTCGCCCCCCTCGCGGAGGCGTACCGGAAGGCCGGAAACCCCGACCGGGCACTCGAAATCCTGGAGCACGGCCTCCGGGTCCACCCGGACTACGTTCCGGCCCTGATCGTCCGGGGTCGATGCCACCTCGAGATGAACGCTCTGGTGGAGGCGCAGGCGGCCTTCGACCAGGCCCTCACCTGTGACCCGGTGAACCCGATCGCGCTGCGGAGTCTGGCCGAGGTCTACGAGCGCTCCGGGCGACCCCGCGAGGCGGCCGAGCGGATTGAACTCCTGCTCGACGTCGATCGGGGTGACGCTGAAGCGCGGGCGGCGCTCGAGCGGCTCCGCCTGCAGCTCAGTCATGCGGCAGAGGTACCCGTCGAGGTGGCTCCACCGGTTCGGGATGCCACGGGGACCGCCCTGTCCTTCCCGGTCGAACCTGAGCCGGTGGCCGGCCTTGAAGACGCGGCGGATCTGCTGGTGCAGCCGGAGGAGGAGCCGGTGAACGTCCTGCTGGAGGTGCCTTCCGCGGCGGCGGGGGATGACTTCGACGTCGAGAACCTGTCCATCGATCCGATGGCATCGGGTGAGGAGCCGCTGGCCGATGTCCCGGCACGATTGCCGTGGGAGCCGCTGCCCGAGGCCGCTCCAGCGTGGGAAGTTCCGGAGACGGTTCAGGATCTTCCGGCGCCTGTCCTCGACCTCGGGCCCCCTCACGTTCCCGACGTACCGGCGGCCGGGGACCAGCCCGCAGTCGAGCCTCCGCCCGAGTTGATCGAGGAGATCGCGGCATCGCCGGCGATGGAGGTGGCCCCGTTGCCGGAATGGACCCAGCGGCCCGGGCCCGTCCTGTGGACTCCCGCCGCCGTCGTTCCCCCGGTGGAGGAGGTCGCAGCCGAGCTGCCAGTCGTCGCCGCCGCTGAGCCGGCGCTTGCGGAACCGGCGCCGGCAAGCGAACCTCCCGCCATGGTGATCCCTGAGCAGCCAAGGTCCGGCGCAGACTCGGTGCCCCCGGAAAGCCCGGAGGCCGAAGCCGTCGAGTGGCCGTCGATCGAAGGGTCCGCTGGACAATCCGACGGCCCCGCGCCGGCCGAGGAGCCCGAACTCGAGTCGGTGCCGCTGCCGGACGAGGAACCCGCCCGGGAGCCAGCCAGGATGGCTGAGCCGGTCGGCGCGGCGACCGATGAACCCGAACTCATCGTGACCGAGTCGATGGCCGAGGTCTTCCTGCGGCAGGGCCATGCGTCCTTGGCGCTCGCCGTGTACCGCCAGCTTGCCGAGCGGTCGCCTGGGCTCGAGTCGATCCGGGAGGCGATTCGTCGCCTCGAGGGTGAGGCGGCGCCCTCCGCCCCGGCGGCGGAGTCGGTGCGGGTTGCCTACCGCGCGTCCGAGACCGGCGGCCGATCGGTAGGGCAGTGGCTCCGCGCAGTGCTCCAGGCACCACCTCCAGTGACGCCGTCGACGGTTCTGCCACCGGCCATCGAGCCGGCGGGCGAGCCGACCCGCGCCAGCAGTCAGCCCTTGTCGCTGGGCGCCGTCTTTGGCGACGAACCGGCCGCCGCTCCTGCACCGGCGGCTGAGGGGACCTCCGCGACGGCTGAGCCGAGCTACGACGAGTTCTTCGGGGCGGCGCCCACCGCCGACCTGGGTGCGCCTGGAGCGCCGCGTCATCCCGAGGGGGAGGATCTCCGGCAGTTCAATGACTGGCTCAGGGGTCTCAAGCGATAGCAATGCGCATTGCCGTCCTCAACGGGCCCAACCTCAACCTGCTCGGACAGCGTGAACCGGCCCTGTACGGTTCGTCCACGCTGGCCGACATCGAGAGGCTGGTCCGTGACGAGGCGGCGCGACTGGGGGACACCATCTCGTGGTCCCAGAGCAATCATGAGGGGGCACTGGTGGACGCGATCCAGCAGCTTCCTTCGCGCTCGGATGCCCTCATCCTGAACGCCGGGGCCTACACGCATACCAGCCTGGCGATCCGGGACGCGCTGCTCGCCGTGCGGGTGCCCTTCGTCGAAGTGCATCTCTCGAACCTCTTCGCCCGTGAGCGGCGCCGGCAACGGTCTCTCTTCGCCGATCTGGCGATCGGCGTGATCACCGGCTTCGGAGGGCATGGCTACGTGCTGGCGCTGCAAGCCCTCCACGACCGGTCGCATGGGCCCCGACCGACGCCCTGACCGGTTGGCGGCGCTTCGGCGCCGTCTGGCCGAGACCGCCCTCGACGGGCTGCTGGTCAGTCACCCCGCCAACATCCGGTACCTTACCTGGTTCAGCGGTTCCGCCGGCATGCTCCTGGTGACCTCCGCGCGGACCGTCCTCATCACCGACGCCCGGTACGCCAGCCAGGCCCCGGCCGAGTCCGGCCAGGTCGCCGAGGTGGAGATCGAAGCCGCGAATCTCTGGGACCGGTTGCGTCGGGTGCTGGCGGCCGCCCCGATCCGGGTGCTGGGGTTCGAGAAGGACCGCATGACGGTCGCCGCCACCGAACGGCTGCATGGGGCGGCCCAGGCACGCCTCGAGCCGGTCTCGGGCCTGGTGGAGGCGCTGAGGCTCCAGAAGGACCCGGCAGAAGTGGAGGCCATCCGGGCCGCCGCCGCGCTGGCAATGGACGCGTTGGATGAGGTCCTGCCGACGATCCGGGCCGGGCAGTCTGAGCTGGCTGTGGCTGCAGCCCTGGAGAGGGCCCTCCGGGTGCGCGGGTCCGAGTGGCACCCCTTCCAGACAATCGTGGCGTCCGGGCCCCGGTCCGCGCTGCCCCATGCGCGGGCGACGGGCCGGGAGATCGCCCGCGGGGACCTGCTGCTGCTCGACTTCGGGGCGCAGCTCGACGGCTATTGCGCCGATCTGACCCGGACCACGGTGATCGGCGCGCCCCCCGATGGCCGACAGCACGAGGTCTATGCGGCAGTGCTCGCCGCCCAGCGGGCCGCCCTGACCGGAATCCGTCCCGGGATGACCGGCCGGGAGGCCGACGCCGTGGCACGGGAGACGCTTCGGCGCTCCGGCCTGGCGGAGGCCTTCCGGCACTCCCTCGGGCATGGCCTGGGCCTCGAAGTCCACGAGGACCCCCGGCTGGCACCGACGGCCGAGGCGGCCCTCCCGGTGGGCGCGGTGGTCACCTTGGAGCCGGGAGTCTATTTTGAGGGATGGGGCGGGGTCCGTCTGGAGGACGACGCGGTCCTTGCCCCGGAAGGGCCGGAGTTGCTCTCTCCCGGTGCCCCCGAGCTGGCCGACCCGGCCTAGCCCGGCCCCCGGTCGCCCCGAACCGCGGTGCCTATGACCCCCGACGAAACCAAGCGACTCGCCGAACTGCTCGCCGACGTGCCCGGCCTCATGAAGGGCGTCGACTTCAAGGACCTCCGCCGGCTGGTCGAGCTGATGCGCGAGTCGCCCGATATCACGACCATCGAGATCAAGGGCCTGTTCGGCACCGGCGCGGTCATCTCGCGGTCGGCGATGCCCCTCGGACTGGCTCCGATGCCGTTGATGCCCCAGGCGATGCCGGCCCACCCGGGCGCGATGGCCGCCGCCGCCTCTCCGGCCGCGGCTCCGGCGTCGACTCTGAAGGAGATCAAGTCGCCGATGGTCGGGACCTTCTACGCCGCCCCGGAGCCCGGGGCGGACCCATATGTCCGTCCGGGCAGCCGGGTGACGGCAGGTCAGACGGTCTGCATCGTCGAGGCGATGACGATCATGAACGAGATCGAGGCCGAGTTCGCCGGCGTCGTCCGCGAGGTCCTGGCGGAAGACGCCACCCCGGTGGAGTTCGGCCAGGTCCTCTTCCGAATCGATCCGAATGGCTGATACCGATCTGGAAGGCGCCGTCGGGGCGCAGCCCTTCAACTTCAAGCAGGCGATTTCCCAGATGGTGCAGCGGGGGGCCTCGGACCTGCTGCTCAAGGTCGGCCGGCCGCCCTCGATCCGGCTCAACGGGGAGCTGGTGCCGCTGAACGTCCAGGTGCTCCGGC
Organism: Gemmatimonadales bacterium; assembly: GCA_036390535.1. Classification (GTDB taxonomy): domain Bacteria; phylum Gemmatimonadota; class Gemmatimonadetes; order Gemmatimonadales; family GWC2-71-9; genus SZUA-320. The sequence goes on from DASWBQ010000217.1 coordinate 5,425, forward strand.
CGGAGGACCTCAAGAACCTCGCCGAGCAGATCATGACTCCCCGGCAGATCAAGGAGTTCGCCGAGAAGAAGGAGGCGGACTTCGCGATCGGCGTGCCCGGGGTCGGCCGGTTCCGGACCAACATCTACCAGCAGCGCGGCACTCTGGCCTTCGCCCTCCGGGCGATCCCGTACGAGGTCAAGGCGCTTCACGAGCTCAACCTCCCCGAGGTGCTGGAGGAGATCTCCCTCAAGCCCCGCGGGCTGGTGCTGGTGACCGGGGTGACCGGGTCGGGCAAGTCGACGGCGCTGTCGGCGATGCTCAACCACATCAACCGGAACCGCCGGGTCAACATCATCACCATCGAGGACCCGATCGAGTTCCTCCACCGGGACGCGATGGCCAACATCAGCCAGCGCGAAGTCGGCAGCGACACCCTGTCGTTCGCCACCGCGCTGCGCCACGTGCTCCGGCAGGACCCGGACGTGATCCTGATCGGCGAAATCCGCGACCAGGAGACCCTCGACACCGCCCTCAAGGCGGCGGACACCGGCCACCTGGTCTTCTCGACCCTGCACACGACCGACGCCACCCAGTCGATCAGCCGGGTCCTGTCGTTCTATCCGCCGCACCAGCACCTGGAGATCCGGTCGGTGCTCTCCACCGCGCTGGCGGCCATCGTCTCGCTCCGCCTGGTGCCGCGGGCCGACGGCCGCGGCCGGATCCCGGCCTGCGAGGTCCTGATCAACACCGCCGCCGTGGCGGACAACATCCGTGACGTCCAGAAGGCCCTCAACATCCCCGACCTCATCTCCGAAGGCTCGATGTCGTACCGGATGCAGTCCTTCGACCAGTCGCTGATGGCCTGGTACAAGCAGGGCGCGATCACCTACGAGAGCGCGCTGTTCTACTCCTCCAACCCGAGCGAGTTCGCCCTCCGCGCGTCCGGGGTTCACTCCACGTCCGATCATGCCCTGACGTCCCAGGTGCCGGGACTCCGCAGCGGCAGCAGCCAGGCCTGAGCGCATGTTCAGGAAGGTGCTCATCGCCAACCGGGGCGAGATCGCGCTCCGGGTCATCCGCGCCTGCCGCGAGCTCGGGCTCAAGACGGTGGCGGTCTATTCCGAGGCGGACCGGGAGTCGCTTCACGTCCGGTTCGCCGACGATGACGTCTGCATCGGGCCGCCCCCCGGGCGGCTGTCCTACCTTCGGATTCCCAGCCTGATCGCCGCCGCCGAGATCACCGGGGCCGACGCCATCCACCCCGGGTACGGCTTCCTGGCGGAGAACGCGGAGTTCGCGGACACCTGCCGGGCTTCCAACATCACCTTCATCGGCCCGACCGGCGACCAGATCCGCCAGATGGGAGACAAGGCCTCGGCCCGCCGGCTGGCCAAGGAGGCCGGCGTGCCGACGGTGCCCGGTTCCGAGGGGATCCTGGGCGATCCCGAGGAGGCGCTGAAGGTCGCGGATGGCATCGGCTTCCCGGTCATCATCAAGGCGACCGCGGGGGGCGGCGGGAAGGGAATGCGGATCGCCCACGACGCCGACCAGTTCACCGCGCTCTTCAGCCTGGCCCAGAACGAGGCCCTCTCGGCCTTCGGGAACGGCGACGTGTATGTCGAGAAGTACCTGGCGCGGCCGCGCCACGTCGAACTCCAGGTGCTGGGTGACACCCACGGTCGGGTCATCCACCTCGGCGAGCGCGACTGCTCGGTCCAGCGCCGGCACCAGAAGCTGATCGAGGAAAGCCCCAGCCCCGCGCTGACCGACGACCTGCGCGCCCGGATGGGCGAGGCCGCGGTGCGGCTTGCCGCCGCCATCGGGTACGTCGGCGCGGGAACCATCGAGTTCCTCCTGGACCAGGATGGCTCCTTCTACTTCATGGAGATGAACACCCGGATCCAGGTGGAGCATCCGGTCACCGAGATGGTGACCGGATTCGACCTGGTCAAGGAACAGATCCGGATCGCCGCCGGCGAGCCGATGTCGATTCCCCAGGGGGACTTTTCCCGGCTCCGCGGCCACGCGATCGAGTGCCGGGTGAACGCGGAAGACCCGTATCGGAACTTCCAGCCCAGTCCCGGCCTGATCACCGCGTACCATCCCCCGGGCGGGCCAGGGGTGCGGGTCGACACCCACGTCTACGCTGGGTATAGCGTCCCCCCCCATTATGACTCCCTGCTGGCCAAGGTGATCGTCCACGGGCGGGACCGGGAGGAAGCCCTGGCCCGGATGGGCCAGGCCCTCGACAGCTTCATCCTCGAGGGGCCGACGACGACGATCCCCTTCCTGGCGCGGGTGATTCGGCACCCCGACTTCGTCAGCGGCGAGATCGACACCAAGTTCCTCGAGCGCGAAACCCACCTCCTCAAGCCACCGCATGCGGATTGACGTCGCGTTCACGCCGGCCGGCCTCGCAGGTGGCGAGGTCGCCGGCCGGACCGTGTTCGTCATCGACGTCCTCCGCGCCAGCACGACGATCTGCGCCGCCCTCGCGCACGGCGCCCGGGGCATCATTCCGGTGCCCTCGATCGAGGAGGCGATCCGGCTGGCCCAGACGCTCGACCGGCGCGAGGTCCTGCTCGCCGGCGAGCGGCATGCGACCCGGATCGAGGGCTTCGACCTCGGCAACAGCCCGCTCGAGATGACCGAGCCCGTGGTGCACGGCAAGACCATCGTGATGACCACGACCAACGGCACCCGCGCCCTTCAGGCGACCGCGGGCGCCGCCGCGGTCTACCTCGCGGGCGGCGTCAACCTCCGCGCGGCCGGCGCACGGGCCCGCGAGGCGCTGGACCGGGAGGGCGACTTGCTGGTGCTCTGCGCCGGCCGGGAGGGGCATTTCGGACTCGACGACGCCTATGCCGCGGGACGCCTGATCCTGGCGGCGCTGGACGGCCGGAGGCCCCGCCGGGGCATGAACGACAGCGCCCTGGTGGCCCTCGATCTGGCGCGTCGCTACGGCCGTCGCTGGCTCCAACCCCTGATGGCCTCCCGGGCCGGGCAGGACCTCGTGGACCTCGGGTTCCGGGAGGACGTCCTCTACGCCGCGCAGGAAGATCACCTCCCGGTGCTGGTCCAGTTCCTCGATCGCCGGCTCTTCCTGGTTCCGGCGGCCCCTCTGGCGGGAGCGGGTACATGACCGCTCAGAACCGCCGGCGGTTCGGCGCCGTGGCGGCGATCGCCGTCGGGGTCTTCCTCGGATTGGCGCTGCTGCCGGTCGGGTGGACCGGCGCGGTCGGGAGCGGCCTGGGCAAGTTCCTGCTCACCTGGCTTGGGGTCGGGGCGGTCGGACTGCCGTTGCTGGGCCTGGCGATCGGCCTGGCCGGCTTCGACCGGCTCCCGTTGCTCGACATGAAGCGCGCGGCGATCCTCGTCGCCGGGCTCAGCTTCCTCCTGCCGTTCCTCGTCGGCGTCATTTTCCGGGTGACGGCCGCGGACATGGACGCCGAGACCCTGCCCGCGCGCCTGACCGGTACCGCGCCGGGGGCGTTCGTCTAC
>DASWBQ010000218.1:0-8485 GCA_036390535.1 Gemmatimonadales bacterium
TGACTGTAAGACAAAGTAGGCAATAGAGTTGAGTGACGAACGAATCCCCCGGGGTTCGCTCGCTCTTTCGCTGTGTGTGCCACCAGTATGCCATACCACGGTGGCGTGAGACCGTACGTCTGGACGCCTGACCCGGCGGGCCGCATCTTGGGGTGGCCAACCATGACTACAGCGCCCGAACGTCTCGCCGCGGCCCTCGCTGACCGCTACCCCGTGGAGCGGGAGCTCGGCGCCGGCGGGATGGCCACGGTCTACCTGGCCCGCGACCTCCGCCACGACCGGAAGGTGGCCCTCAAGGTGCTGCGGCCGGAACTGGCCGCCGTCATCGGAGCGGAGCGGTTCCTCCAGGAGATTCGAACCACCGCCGCGCTGCAGCACCCGCACATCCTGGGACTGATTGACTCCGGGGAAACCGCCGGGCAGCTCTGGTATGTCATGCCGTTCGTGCCGGGTGAATCCCTGCGCGAGCGGCTCAACCGGGAACAGCAGTTGCCGGTGGAGGACGCGCTGCGGCTGGCCACGGAGGTTGCCGGGGCGCTGGACTACGCGCATCGGCTGGGCGTGATCCACCGCGACATCAAGCCGGAGAACATCCTCCTGCACGACGGCGGAGCCCTGTTGGCGGACTTCGGCATTGCCCTCGCCGCCACTGGCGCCTCCCAGCGATTGACCAGCACGGGGCTCTCGATCGGGACACCACAGTACATGAGCCCCGAGCAGGCTGCCGGCGAGCGGCAGATAACGCCGAGGAGCGATGTGTACTCCCTCGGCTGCGTCGTCTACGAAATGCTGATGGGGCAGCCGCCCTTTACCGGGCCGACGGCTCAGGCGGTGATTGCCGCCACCCTTGCCGCCGAGGCCCAGCGACTCATCCCCCGGCGCCGCTCGGTGCCCGCCAATGTCGAGGCCGCCGTGCTCAAGGCGCTCGAGAAGTTGCCGGCCGATCGATTCTCAGCCGCCGAATTCGCCAGGGCGCTCGGGGACCCCGGCTTTCGCTCGAGCGCCCAGTCACTCGCTCGTTCGGCCCGCCCCCGGACGGTCATGGCCCTGGCCGGGCTCGCGCTCACGGCAAGCCTGGCCTGGCTGGCGATCCAGAATGGCAGGACCCGGACTCCGCCGGTGGCACCCCTCATGCGCTTCAGCATCCACCTGCCCGACCACAGCGCCTGGATGGATGACGACGGATCGGGAATGGCCCTCTCGGCAGATGGGAGGGTGCTGGCCTACACCGGCCGGGATTCGGTCGATGGACGACGGCTGTACCTGCGGCCGATCGGCCAGGTTGATCCTGTCCGGGTGCCTGATGGCGCCACAGGCGCGAAGCCCTTCTTCTCCCCGGATGGACGATGGCTGGGATTCGTCCGCGGCGGGCTCCATCGCGTCGCGCTGTCCGGCGGCCCGGCGGAGAAGCTCTGCGGCAACCTGGGGTATGTCCACGCGACCTGGCTGGAGAGTGGGAACATCGTCTTCGCCGATGGCGGTGCGGACGGCCTCAGCGTTTGTCACCCGACAGGCGAGGTGACCACCCTGCTGGCGAGCGACTCGGTGACATCCTTCAACTTTCCGCACGGACTCCCCGGGGATCGTGGCCTGGTCTTCAGCGTCCGCCGGGGTGGGGTGGATCGACTCGCGGTGCTGGACAGCCGGACGGGCGCGTGGCGCGCCCTGGACCTTACCGGCACGAGCCCTCGATTCGTGGAACCCGGGTACCTGGTCTTCGCCGGGTCCGACGCCAGCATCAACGCCGCTCCGTTCGATCTCGAAGGCCTCTCGGTCACTGGGCCGGCTGAGGTCGTGCAGGATCAGGTTGCGATCGACGCCTCCGGGGCTGCCCTCATGGCGGTGTCGAGAACCGGAGTCCTGGTCACGACCAGCCGCGGGGTGTCAGAGCAGACGCTCGAACTGGTGGATCGCCAGGGAAGGGGGGAACGCCTTCACCCTCGTCTCGGCCGGTTTCTCGACCCCCGCGTTTCCCCCGATGGAGCCCGGATCGCCGTCGGCCTCGACGGGGAGATCTGGCTGCTCGATCGAGGCCAGGGCACGCTGGACCGTCTGACGTCCGACCGGGTGGCGTCACGGCCGGCCTGGACTCCCGACGGGCAACGAATCGGCTACGTCAGGCAGGTCGGCCGCAACGTGGACCTGCGCGTTGTCCGGGCCCATGGCGGCATGCCGGCAGAATCCCTGCTGGCCCGGTCAGACCGGTCGCTGTGGGAGGTCGCCTTCCCGCCGGACGGTCGGACGATGGTGTTTCGGGTCGTCGGTGGACCCGGGCTCAGGGACATCTGGATCGCGCCCGACGACACGGCGACCCCCAGACCCGCAATTGCGACACCGGCCAATGAAGTCGCCCCCGCCGTCTCCCCGGATGGGCGGTGGCTGGCGTACGTCTCCGACGAGTCAGGGCGCTACGAGGTGTATGTCCGCCCCTTTCCTCAGCTGTCGACCCGATATCTCGTGTCCCTGGACGGCGGCACCGAACCCGTCTGGTCGCGGGATGGTCGGGAGCTGTTCTACCGGCGAGGGCCGGTCATGACAGCGGCCACCGTCCGGACCAGTCCGGTGTTCGAGGTGACCGACCGAACTCACCTCTTCTCCGACGATGCATACTACGCCGACCTCACCCATGCCACCTACGACGTCACGGCTGACGGCAGGCACTTCGTGATGACCAGGATGCAGGGCGGCGTGAGTCTGCTGACGGTCACCCTCAACGCGTTCCAGCAGCGACTGCGAGGCACCTCGGAACCAGATTGACGCGCAAAGCCCGCTACCGGGACTCCGACCCGACGGACCCGGTGCACGCGATGGAGCGGACCCGGCTCTGGGTCGAGTGGGTCCGGAGCAAGCTGGCTTCGCCGACGCCATAGCAGATACACGAAGCGCCCGGGTGAGCCCGGGCGCTTCGGCTGCTGGGTGCGCGACCGTCTTCAGGGCGCGCTGCGGGCCTCTGACCGCCAGACGTAGTCGTTGTGGGTGTTGCAGGCGTTGCTGAAGGATCCCCACATGCCATGCGCGCCCATCTCCGAGGAGACCATGTCCTCGGCGTTGAGCACCGCCATGAGGTCCGGCCCGGCCCAGTTGAGGACCCGGCGGATGGTGCCGCCCAGGTTGTGGCTCAGCCACCCCCAGCTGCTGATGTGGCCGGCCGCCAGATGCTTGTTCATGATGCCGGCAAAGGTCGTTTCCATGACCATGTCGGCCGTGGCTTCATCGGAACAGTTGAAGTACCTCGAGTAGCTGAAGGCCGGTGCCGGCGCCGACGGGTTGGGTGCCGAGCCGAGCACCCGGTTCCAGATGTAGTCGTCGTGCGACCCGCAGATGGCATCGAACTCCGCCGCGGCCTTCGGATTCTTGTCGAGGTCCGCCTGGTAAGCCTCCTGGGCCGCGATCAGCTTCGCCAGGGTCGGCGCCGTCATCGTCTCCATCCGCCGCCACGCCCCGCCGATCCGGTGGGAGGAGAACCCCCAGCCGGTCAGGTTCCCGGCCTTGACCTGGCGGTCGAGGGCCGGGCCATGAACCTGGCGGAACACCGTGTCTGCCCGAGCCTGGCGGACATAGTCGCAGCGGTAATACGTCGCCATGGTGAACGGCGGAGGAGCCTGCTGCGCGACCGCGGCGGTCGCGACCAGGCTGGCTGCCACGGTCAACAGATGGATGCTGATGGACCTCATGAGCGGTACCTCCAGATGGGGTGGGGCGAGCGGTGGGCGACCAGGCCAAATGCCGACCGGTCCCAGGTCAATGGGCACGGCGGGTACTCTGCCTGGAGGAAGGATTGCCTGAGTAAGGTACCCGCAGATCGGGGATTAAGCGAATCGGGATTGAAGCGGCGGATTAGCTTTCCGCCATGTGCACTGACACTGCCTCTCCCCGGTTTACTCCCTGGGCTATCATCGCCGCCCTCGCGCTGGCCGTGCCCACCCTCGCATACGCGCAGGACTCGACCCCCGCCGGCCGGTTCGACCTCGGGAAGATGTGGACCTTCGAGAACCCGCCCGCCGACTACTTCACCACCACCTACGGCTTCCGGGCCGACTCGACCTGGTTCGCGCGGGCCCGGCTCGCCGCCCTCCGGATCCCAGGCTGCTCCGCCGGCCTGGTGTCCGCCAACGGCCTGATCGTCACCAACCACCACTGCGTCCGCGGCCGGCTCGCGTCGATCGCGCGCCCGGGCGAGACCCTCCTCGACAGCGGGTTCGTCGCCCCGACCCTCGCCGACGAGCGCCGGATCCCCGGCTTCTACGCCGACCAGCTGGTCGCGGCGACGGACGTGACCCGTGAGTTTGAGTCCGCGACCAGCGGCGGGCGCGGCGCCGTCGAGGATCGCCTCCGCGCCCAACTGCTCTCGGCCCACCGGTCACCGGGCGACTCGATGGTGGTCCAGTTCGTGGATCTCTACGACGGCGCCCGGACCTCCGCCTACGTCTTCCGCCGGCTCACCGACGTCCGGTTCGTCATGGCGGTCGAGCTGCAGATGGGCTTCGTCGGCGGCGACCCCGACAACTTCACCTACCCGCGGTACGCGCTCGACTTCGCGGTGCTCCGCGCCTACGGCGCCGATGGCCGGCCGCTCGCCACGCCGAGCCATTTCGCCTGGGGCGGCAGCGACGGGGTCAGGGAAGGGGAAGCGGTGTTCGTGATCGGGAACCCCGGTCGCACCGCCCGGCTCACCACCATGGCCCAGCTGGAGTACGCCCGCGATGTCAGCCTGCCGGTCACGGTGGGCTACCTCCGGAGCAGGCTCGAGGCGATGGCGGCGTATCTCGCGGCCGAGCCCGCGGAGGCGGAACGGATCGACCTCCGGAACCGGATGTTCAGCCTCTCCAATCGCGAGAAGAGCGCGGCGGGGCGACTCGAGGCCCTGCACGAGCCGGCGATGATGACCCGCCGGCAGGTCGCGGAGACGGCCCTCAGGGACTCGCTCCGGCTGCATCGGGACCTGGGCAAGCAGTACGGGGCCGTCTTCGACCGCCTCGCGAAGGTCGCCAAGGAGCGCCGGGCGCACGCCGCGCCAACCGCCGCGTTCAGCGAGTTCCTCAACGCGACCGCCGGGTCGGGGACCCTGCAGCGGGCCTGGTGGGCCTGGCGGCTCGGCCGGAGTCCGGGGGACACCGCGGCCGCCTACCGCGCCAGCTTCACGCGCGCCCCCTCCTGGCCCGCCGGTCTCGAACGCCGCCTGCTCGCCCTGCAACTCGGCGACATCGCCCGTGCCTACGGGCCGCGCCACCGGATCACGACCGCCCTTCTGCAGGGCGCTACGCCAGAGGCGGTGGCTGAGCGGCTCATGGCGTCGAGCGCGCTGGCCGCCGCCGGGACCGCCAACCCCGACTCGCTCGCCGCCGACCCGGCGGTGCGGCTGGTGGCCGGTTTCGCGGAGGCGCTGCTCGCGTATCAGTCCGCCGAGCGCGACCTGACCCGGCGCGAGTCGGCGATCGCGGCGGACCTGGGGCGGGCGCGGTACGCCGTGTACGGAGGTGCGATCCCGCCTGACGGGAGTTCGTCACCCCGGATCGCCGATGGCACTGTCCTCCGCTACGCCTACAACGGCACGCTGGCGCCGGCGTGGACCACCTTCTACGGCATCTACGACCGCAACCGGTCGTTCGGGCAGGCGACCGACTGGGCGCTGCCGGGCCGGTGGCGGACACCGCCCGCGGGTCTCGACCTCGGCACCCCGCTCAACTTCGTCTCGACCGCCGACACCTACGGCGGCAACTCGGGGTCACCGGCGGTGACCCGGGACCTGCGCCTGGTGGGGCTCAACTTCGACCGGAACGTCAACGCGCTGGTCCGGGATTACCTCTACCTTCCGGAGCGGGGCCGCAACATCATGGTGGACGCCCGGGCCATCGAGGCCGCGCTGGCGAAGGTGTACGGCCTCGACCGGATCGTGACGGAACTCCGTACGGGGCGGGTGGCCGCCCCCTAGAGCGGAGTGGGGCGTGAACTACCGGCGGAGCCGGTCCACAAAGGCCCTCGGCGTCATGATCGGCACCGGGGGCTTTCTGTGCCTGGGCACGAAGTGCTTCGGGTTCCCTTCCGTCCCGGGGGGTTCGCTTGCGGCCGCCCCCGGGTGAGCCCTATCGTTTCGCTCTCGCGCCTTCCCCAACAGGAGGGCCAATCGAGGCCCTCGATGCCACGCGGAGGAACCATGACCGATGCCGCCGGAGCCCAGTCGTCGCTGGAGGCCGTGCTCAAGGACGAGATCGTGCGCATGTACCAGGAGGTGGCCGACAATCCCAGGGCGGAGTTCCATTTCTTCCACGGCCGCGAGGCGGCCGAGATGTTCGGGTATGCGCCCGAGTGGCTCGACCGGGCGCCCGCCGGCGCCGTGTCCTCCTTCGCCGGCGTCGGCAACCCGCACGAGCGAAGCCACCTGCAGCCGGGCGAGACGGTGCTCGATCTCGGCAGCGGTGCCGGCCTCGACGCGATCATCGCCTCCTGGCACGTCGGGCCGACGGGCAGGGTGGTAGGTGTGGACATGAATCCCACGATGTGCCTCAAGGCGCAGGCCCATGCCGCCGCGGGTGGCGGCCAGATGGAATGCCACGAGGGCCGGATGGAGGACATCCCCCTTCCTGACGCCGCCGTGGACGTGATCATCTCGAACGGCGTCATCAACCTCTCGTTCCGCAAGCGGCGGGTCGTGGAGGAGATGTTCCGCGTGCTGAAGCCGGGTGGGCGGATTTCCATCACCGATATCGTCAGCGCCAAGCAGCTGTCCCAGTCGATCGTCAACGACCCGAAGCTCTGGGCCAGCTGAATCGGTGGGGCTCTCCCGGAGGGAGAGATGTTCAGGCTGCTGGAGGAGACGGGCTTCGGGCGCGTCCGGTCGGCCGTCGTCCCGGGGTTCCGCTTCCGCCACGTGTCCACCCGGAACTCGGCCGAGGCCTTCGGGGTCAAGGCCGTCATGATGACGGCGGTCAAGCCGGTGGGCTGACCGAGCCCTCCTGCCGGCTCAGAGGCCGGTGCGGCGCTCCAGTTCTTCCGGGTACCGCTCCCCGTGCACCGCGACCTGAGCGAGGGCGATGTCGATCTCGCGGAGATCGTCGGCGGTGAGGGTGACTGCCGTCCCACCGATGTTCTCGTCCAGCCGGTGCAGCTTGGTGGTGCCGGGGATCGGGACGATCCAGGGCCTCTGAGCGAGCAGCCAGGCGAGCGCCAGCTGGGCGGGTGTTGTCCCTTTCTCCCTGGCAAGCCGCTGGAGCAGGCCGACCAGGGCCTGGTTCGCCTTCCGGGCTTCCGGGGTGAACCGCGGCACGATGTTCCGGAAGTCGGAGCTGTCGAAGGTCGTGGTCTCGTCGATCTTGCCCGTGAGGAAGCCCCGGCCGAGCGGGCTGAACGGCACGAACCCGATCCCCAGCTCCTCCAGCGCCGGCAGCACCTCCGCTTCGGGACGCCGCCACCAGAGGGAGTACTCGCTTTGCAGGGCGGTGACCGGCTGGACCGCGTGGGCGCGCCGGATGGTCTTCACGCCGGCTTCCGAGAGCCCGAAGTGCTTCACCTTGCCTTCCCGGATCAGCTCCTTCACCGTCCCGGCCACGTCCTCGATCGGGACCGCGGTGTCGACCCGGTGCTGGTAGAGCAGGTCGATGGCCTCGATGCGCAGCCGCTTGAGCGAGGCTTCGGCGACCTCCCGGATGTGTTCCGGCCGGCTGTCCTGGCCGACCTGCTTTCCCGCGGCATCGAAGCGGAACCCGAACTTGGTGGCGATCACCACCTTGTCCCGAATCGGAGCCAGCGCCTCCCCGACGAGTTCCTCGTTGGTGAAGGGGCCGTACGCCTCTGCGGTGTCGAAGAAGGTGATGCCGCGTTCGACGGCTGCATGAAGCAGGGCGATCATCTCCCTCCTGTCGCCGGCCGGGCCGTAGCCATAGCTCATCCCCATGCAACCGAGCCCGAGGGCCGACACCTGGAGCCCGCTCTTGCCGAGGGTGCGTGACTGCATCGTGCTGCCCCTTTCGTGAAAATGCCGGCCGGAGCCTCAGCGGGCCCCGACCCACCCCTTCACCGACGCGAACAGCTTCGCCGAGTCGTAGCCCACCCCGTCCTTGAACACCACGATCATCCGGGCGAACGCTGCCGGGTCGCTCCTCGGGTCACCCTCGAGCAGCACCAGGTCGGCCCGTTTGCCGGCCTCCACCGTCCCGATGTCCGCCAACCGCCCCAGGTACACCGCTCCGTTCCGGGTCGCGACCGCGACGGCCCGTTCGGCGGAGAGGCCCATCTCCATCAGCAGCTGGAGAGCGCGCTGGTTGGCGTAGCCAGGCACGACATCCCCGGCCCCGGTGGGGTCGGTGCCCACCACCAGCAGCCCGCCCGCGTCGTAGAAGGCCTTCTCGAGCGCCATCATCTTCAGAAGGAAGGCGGCAGCCGCCGGTGTCGCCGCGCGCTGCCGAGCCTCGTACCGCTGCATCACCATGTCGCGGATCTCGGGGAGCATCGCGGCCTGGGCCCCTTCGGGCGGCGGGGGTCGGTTCCC
>DASWBQ010000219.1:0-3130 GCA_036390535.1 Gemmatimonadales bacterium
GTGGCGATGACCGTGACGGAGCCGAGGGCCTCGACGGCCGCCATCCGGCGGACCACGGCCTTGCGGCGCGCCATGCGCTCGACGCCGAGCGCCAGCGCGAACGAGACCGCCGCCGGGAGGCCTTCAGGGACGGCGGCCACCGCGAGGGCCACGGCCACGAGGAAATACTGGGGAAACCGGGCGGCGCCCTCGAGGGCGAGAGTGGCGAGAACCAGAGCCACGGCCACCAGCACGATGACGACCGCCACCTGCCGGCCGAACCGGTCCAGGCGGCGCTGCAGCGGCGTCGACTCGGTCGTCACCGTGCCGAGCAGCAGGGCGACGCGTCCCATGGCGCTGCGAGGGCCGGTCCGCGTCACGGTGGCCCAGGCGCGCCCCCGCACCAGCAGCGTGCCCGAGAAGACCTCGTCTCCCGCCCCCTTGGGGATCGGCATCGATTCACCCGTCAGGACGGCCTCATCCGTCAGGAGGTCATCCGCGCTGGCGATGGTCGCGTCGGCCGGCACCCGGTCTCCGGCGTCGAGCCGGATCCGGTCGCCGGGGACCAGATCCGCGGAAGGCACCCGCTCGAGCCGTCCGTCGCGGAACGTCCACGTGGTGGGGGCCGACAGTGCCCGGAGCGCGTCGAGGGCGCGCTCGGCCTTCCGCTCCTGCCAGAAGCCGAGGCAGGCGTTGAGCGACAGGATCGCGGCGATGGCGGCCGCTTCGTATGGGGTGCCCTCGTCCGGATGAGCCAGCCACAGGCCCAGGTCGAGCGCCAGCGCCACCACCAGGATGGCCACGAGGGGGCTGGTGAACTGGCGCAGCAGGCGGCGCCAGGCCGGCGTCGGGGGCTGCTCCGGGAGCGCGTTGGGGCCGTCCCGCTGCCGGCGCAGCGCGGCTTCGGTGGCGGTCAGGCCGCCGGTCAGGGTGGCGGGGGACGCGGACAGGGAGCCTCCGTTTGAACCATAACCGGGTCACCGGCCGCCGGGACGGCCTTGACGCGCACCGGCGATCGGTGGACTCTACAAGCCCTATTCGCGAGGCCCCGATGTCTTCCCGACTTCTGCATGCACTTCTGTATACCGCGGCCCTGGCCGCCCCCCTGCCGGCGCAAGGGCGGCCGGCCGACCCCGGGCTCGACCGGTTGCGGGCCGAAATCGAGAGCTTCGCCGCCATTGCCAGGGGCACCATCGGCGTCGGCGTCATCCACCTCGAGAGCGGCCGTGAGGTCTTCGTCAACGGCTCGATCGCCTTCCCGATGGCCAGTACCTACAAGGTGCCGATCGCGGTCCAGATGCTGCGGCTGGTCGACCAGGGCAGGCTCCGCCTCGACGAGATGGTCACCCTCAAGCCGAGCGACCTCCATCCGGGGTCCGGCACCATCAGCAACCTGCTCGATGACCCAGGCGTTTCGCTGTCGTACCGGAACCTCCTCGAGCTGATGATGCTGATCAGCGACAACAGCGCCACCGACCTCAACCTGAAGGCCGCCGGCGGTGGAGCGGCCGTGAACGCGCGCCTGGCCGAGCTCGGAGTCCGGGGCATCTCGGTGGACCGGCCCACCATCCGGTTGATCGCGGACGCGATCGGCGTGAAGGACCTGCCGCCGGAACAGGAGTGGACCAGGCAGGGGTTCGGCGCGATGGCTCGCGCCGTCAGCCCCGCCGATCAGGCCGCGGCCCGCGAGGCCTTCTACCGCGACGCCCGCGACACCAGCACCCCCGAAGGGATGGCCCGCCTGCTCGCGAAGATCTGGCGCAAGGAGACCCTCTCTCCCGCGATGAGCGACCTCCTGCTGGACGTCATGTACCGGTGCGAGACGGGACAGGCCCGAATCAAGGGCGTCCTGCCGCCCTGGACGAAGGTGGCCCACAAGACCGGGACCTTGAACCTCGGCATCGCCAATGACGTCGGAATCATCGACCTGCCCGACGGGGCCGGGCACCTCGTGGTCGCGGCCTTCGTGAAGGAGGCCCAGGGGGACGTCGCCGCCCAGGAGCGGGCCATCGCGATGGCGGCCCGGGCGGCGTACGACTACTTCACGTTCAATAGATAGGGCGGAGAGGCGGAGGGGCGGAACGGCTGAAATGTGGCCCCCAGGCTCGCCTCGGCAATTCTCTCCGCCCCGCCTCTCCGCCCCTCCGCCCTAGATCGCCCACACGTAGCTGCAGCCCAGTTCCTGGGCCCGCGCCACGGCGAAGATGCCCGAGGGCTGGAGGATCACGCCCGGCAGCAGGTACGACCGCGCCTTCGCGTCGGCCGCGTCGCGGGTGAGGTTGTCCTGCTTCATCACGTCCGCCACGATCCGGCCGCCGAACGCCAGGCCGCAGCCGAGGATGATGCACTGCCGGTCGAGCAGTCCCTGCAGGCCGAGTTCGCGCCCCATGTCCTTGATGCTCATCCAGGGGTTGCCGGTGCCGGGGCCGGCCATCTCGCCCAGCTTGTCCTTGAACTGCTCCCGGTAGCCGTAGGTCGTCCAGAAGGTGTCATTCATCAGCATCGGCACCGCGGCGTGCCGGATCACCGCGACGGGGCTCATCTCCAGCGACGGCGGCTCGTACATCTCCTCGTAGCTGGCATACCAGACGTTCGCCCGGAAGACGCCGACGCCTCCGGCGAGTTCCGGGATGTCGAAGACCGCGCGGTACTTCCCAGTGACCCGACTGGTCCAGCTGTCGTCCCACTTGCCCTGGGCCGGCAGGCCCGGCTCGAGCGCGGTGAGCTGGTCGGCAAGGGTCGGCGCTCCGCTCAGGGCAGTAGCACCGGCCAGGACCCTGGCGAAGAAGTTCCTGCGGTCGGTCACGGGGGGCTCGAGGATGGTGATGCCGGAAGATGACCGGTGGGCGAGGCGCTGCCAAGCGCCCCGCCCACCGCGGGTCCATCCCGGCTGACGAACTACGAGGCCCGAACGTAACGGCAACCGAAATCCTGCGCCACCACCGCAGCCAGCACCCCCGACGGCTGCATGATGACGCCGGGCACGATCATGCTCCGGGCCCGCCGGTTGGCTTCCTCCATGCTGACCTTGTCGGTCTCGGCGATTCGCGAAACGCAAAACTGCAGGGCCAGGGCGCAGCCGAGCACGATGCCGCCGCCCGCGAGGAACTCCTCGAGCGTGAACCCGTTGTACTGCTGCGGCAGGGCGTTC
>DASWBQ010000220.1:0-1518 GCA_036390535.1 Gemmatimonadales bacterium
GATGGGCCGCTTCACCGGCGTGAGGACACGGCCGGTGTCGCTGGCGGTCGCCACCATCGCGTCCTTGAAGGCGGGGATCCATCTCGAGACGGCGTCGTTCAGGGTGAGCCGACCCTCTTCGAGGAGCATCATCACCGCGACGCTGGTGATGGCCTTGCTCTGCGACGCGATGCGGAAGATCGCGTCGGTGGTCATCTTCCGACCGGCCTCCCGGTCAGCCCAGCCCCAGGCCCCCTGGTAGGCGATCTTGCCGCGGCGCAGCACCAGCACTGCGGCACCCGGAATCCGGCCGCTGTCCACTGCCTCCCGCATCAAGCCGTCGATGCGCCCGAGCCGCTCGGTGGAGAAGCCCACCGCGGCGGGGGAGCCGACGGCCTGGGCCCGGAGCGAATTCCCGACCGGACCGGCTGCGAGGATCGCAAATCCGATCCAGGCCAGTCGCCGGCGCATCAGACCGCCTCGCTCACCGAGGTGAAGTGGAAGTCGCGGGTCACGATCGGCGGGACCACGATGGCCGATCCATCGGCGCCACCGGACTCCGTCCCCGGAACCCGCTCCGGCCTCCCGAGCGCCACGAGGTTGTTGAGCATCGTGATGGGACTCTCGTTGAACCGGAAGTTGTTCACGGCGCGGGTGACCTTGCCCTTTTCGATCAGGAAGACGCCGTCGCGGGTGAGGCCGGTGTGGAGGATCGTCCGGGAGTCCACCCCGCGGATGTACCAGAATCGTGTCACCAGCAGGCCGCGCTCGACCTGGGCGATGAGGTCGCCCAGCGAAGCCTCGGTGCCCGTCATCCTGATCCCGCCGCCGATCGGACGAGGGGTGACTCCCTGACGATCAGCCCAGTAGCGGCTGCAGGCGAGGTTCCGCACCACGCCCTCCTCGACCCACACCGTGCGGGCGATCGCCTCCCCTTCGCCGGTGTACGGCGACTCCAGAAGGTCGGGATCGGACGGGTCGGAGACGATGGTCACACGCGGATCCACCACCCGCTCGCCCAGCCGGTTGCCGCCGCCCCGTCGACTGAAGAAGCTGCGGCCCTCGTCCGCAGCGCGGGCGTCCATCGAGTAGGTCATCAGCGGCAGCAGGTTCGCCACCGCCTGGGCCTCGAGCACCACGGTGTACTTCCCGGGCCCGAGCGCTGCGGGTGTGCGGCTGAGGGCCGCCTTGTCGATCGCCCGGCGGGCCAGCTCCGCCGGTGACCGGGTCCGCTTCCAGTCGTTGTGGACGGTGCCGGCCCAGCCGGAACCGGTTCCGTCCGGTGTCCGAATGGTCAGGCCATGACCGGCGAGACTCGACAGATGATAGGTGAAGAGCCCCGCGGAGTTCGCGATGGCCACCGCGTCGACTTCGCGGGTGATGAACCCGGCGGGCCTGAGTCCCGCGTCGCGCGCGGCCTCGAGCACCACGCCGGCCGCGCGGGCCCGTTCCTTTCCATCGAGCTTGACCGTCGCCGGGGCCAGCGCCGGAACCTCGATGACCGGCTGCGGCCCGAGGAGCGGCATGATCTCCGGATCC
>DASWBQ010000221.1:0-2287 GCA_036390535.1 Gemmatimonadales bacterium
TCGATCTCGTTGTCGAAGTGGCCGATGTTGCCGACGATCGCCTTGTCCTTCATCCGCGCCATGTGCTGCGCGGTGATGATCCCCTTGTTGCCGGTGGCCGTGATGAAGATGTCGGCCGTCTCGAGCACGTCCTCGAGCGTCGCCACTTGGTACCCTTCCATCGCCGCCTGCAGCGCGCAGATGGGGTCGATCTCGGTGATGACGACGCGCGCGCCCTGGCCGCGCAGCGCCTGCGCGCATCCCTTGCCGACGTCGCCGTAGCCGAGCACCACCGCCACCTTGCCGGCGAGCATCACGTCGCTCGCGCGCAGGATGCCGTCGGTCAGCGAGTGCCGGCAGCCGTAGAGGTTGTCGAACTTCGACTTGGTGACGGAATCGTTGACGTTGATCGCCGGGAAGAGGAGCGTCCCCGCCTGCATCATCTCGTAGAGGCGGTGCACCCCGGTGGTCGTCTCCTCGGAGACGCCCCGGATGGCAGGGGCGATCCGGCCCCAGAGCCCGCCGTCCCGCGCCTGGATCTTCCGGAGGAGATCGAGGATGACGCCCCACTCCTCGGGGTCGCTCTTCGGGTCGAACGCCGGCACCTTGCCGGCCTTCTCGAACTCGAGCCCCTTGTGGACCAGGAGGGTGGCGTCACCGCCGTCGTCGAGGAGCAGGTTCGGGCCGCTGCCGTCCGGCCAGATCAGCGCCTGCTCGGTGCACCACCAGTACTCCTCGAGGGTCTCGCCCTTCCAGGCGTAGACCGGCACCCCCTTCGGGTCGGCCGGCGTGCCGTCGCGGCCCACGGCCACGGCGGCGGCGGCGTGGTCCTGGGTCGAGAAGATGTTGCACGAAACCCAGCGCACGTCGGCGCCAAGCTCCACCAGGGTCTCGATCAGGACGGCGGTCTGCACCGTCATGTGCAGCGAGCCCATGATCTTCGCCCCGGCCAGCGGCTGCTGCCCGCGATATTCGGCGCGGAGCGACATCAGGCCGGGCATCTCGTGCTCGGCGAGCCGGATCTCCTTCCGGCCGAAGTCGGCGAGGCCGAGGTCCTTCACCTTGAAGGGCTCGCGGCCGGCCTCGCGCGCGGCGGTGAAGGGATGCAGTTCGGTGGCGGCGGTCATCTGTCAGCTCCAGCTGGTAGGAAGTGAGAAGTAAGGCGTAAGCAGGCGGAGTTCAATCGGGCTTCCGGGCGGTCGCCAGGAACAGTCCCGGTCCCCGGGCCGAGGGCTCGGGGGCCAGCGGCACGTAGCGCACCTGCCGAAGGCCGGCTGCGGTGAGCCATCCGGTCAGCTGCTGGGCGGAGAAGCCCATCCAGACCTGGCCGAGTCCGTGGCCGAACTCGGCGCGGTCGTGCGGCTGCAGGTCGACGATCGCCAGCCGGCCACCCGGCTGGAGGGCGCGCTCCGTCTCGGCGAGGACCCGGGCCGGTTCCGGCACGTAGGGCAGCACCAGCGAGAGCACCGCCAGGTCGAGTTCCATCTCGTGAACCGGCAGCAGCTCCAGTTCGCCCTCGCGGAGGTCGACGTTCGCGGCGCTGGCCAGCCGGGCCCGGGCGGCGGCGAGCATGGGCCCCGACTCGTCGACGGCAATGACCTGCCGCACAAAGGGGGCGATGGCGGCGGCGAAATGTCCGGTGCCGCAGCCGAGGTCGCCCACGACCCAGTCGGGATCGAGGAGGCTGAGGAGCAGCTGGAGCTCGAAGCGGCGGCCGAAGAGATCGTCGCGGAGCCGGTCCCACTGCCCGGCCTCGGACGCGAAGAACTGGCGTGACCGGCCGTGCCGGCGGGCGAGCACCTCGCGAAGCCGGTCGGCGTCCTGGCGGGCGGCCGGGGTCTGGGCGACTTCCGGCTTCACCAGCTGCCAGAGCCGGACGGCGGAGACGCCGGCGGCCTCCGGGGTGGCCCGGTACCGGTGGGTGGCACCTTCGGCCCGGGCGGAAACCCACCCCTCGTCGGCCAACACCTTGAGGTGGCGGCTGACGGTGGACTGGGGGAGCTGCAGCACGTCGCACAGCTCGGAGACCGTAAGCTCTTGACGCGAAAGGACCTCGAGCGTTCGCGCCCTGAGCGTGTCGGCCACGATCGACAACTGGTCCAGGACTGGCGCTGCAATATTCATCCGTTAAATCGGATTATAGGATACAACGCAAGACAGGTCAAGGCAAGCTTCGCGTCCGGGCGGCGCCGTGGCGGGATCGGGGAAGGGGGCTAGAAAACCGACAACGGGAAGCGGCAGGCGGGGCCGTCGACCCGCCTGCCGCCCGCGGGTTACGTCACCAAACCCTGGTGGCTGAGCCCCCGCC
>DASWBQ010000222.1:0-8836 GCA_036390535.1 Gemmatimonadales bacterium
AGGGAGTCGCGGACGGCGGCGAGGGAGGGGTCGGGCATCGGCCCTTCCATGGCGGCGAAGACGATGCCGGGCGCGATGTCGTCGAGGTGATCATGGGCGTCGTTGAACCCCGGGACGACGACCCGGCCCCCGAGTTCCACCACCCGAGTCTCCCGCCCGGCGAGGGCTCGCACCTCCGCGTCGGAGCCGACGGCCTGGATGCGATCGCCGGCGATGGCGATGGCCTCGGCCCAGGGACGCGTGGTGTCGGCGGTGAAGATGCGGCCGCCAGCGAGGATCAGGTCGGGAGCCGGGGAGCCGCCGCAGGCCATGAGCAAGGCGGCGGCGGCCAGAAGCGGTACGGATCGCATGTGGGCCCTAAAGATAGCCCGCCCGTTGGAGACGACGCAGAGCCCGGAAGGAATCCCCACCCCGCTTCCCGCCCCCCGGTCCCCCGGAGTATCCTTGCCCATGGCCTCTCCTCCCTTCCGGACGACCCTGGTCCGGGTGCTCCTGGTCCAGGTGCTCTCGCTGCTGCTGCTCTGGGCACTCCAGTCGCGCTATACGCCATGACGGGCGGCTTGATCGGCCGCCCCTGCGGACCCCGAGACCACGGACCCCGAGACCACGGATCCCGACACCATGCACTGGCTTAACTGGCTGATCGTCGGGTCGTACCTGATCTATGTGGTCGTGGACGGCATCCGCCGGTCCAAGGGCACGACCGAGATCGAGGGCTATTTCCTGGCCAACCGGAGCCTCCCCTGGTGGGCGGTGGGGCTCTCGGTGATGGCCACCCAGCTGTCGGCCGTGACGATGATCGGCACCACCGGCCAGGGGGCCACCGACGGGCTCCGGTTCATCCAGTTCTACTTCGGCCTGCCGATCGCGATGGTGATCCTGGGCGTGACCCTGGTGCCGTTCCTGCACGGCGCCCGGGTGTTCACCGCGTACGAGTACCTCGAGAAGCGCTTCGACCCGAAGACCCGGTCGCTGACCAGCTTCCTGTTCCTGATCTCGCGGGGGATGTCCTGCGGCACGATCATCGCCGCCCCGGCGGTGGTGTTCTCGGCGATCTTCGGTTGGGACCTGGCCTGGTCGGTCGCGCTGATCGGGATTCCCACGGTGATCTACACCATGATCGGCGGGGTCCAGGCGGTGACCTGGGCTGACGTGAAGCAGATGGTGCTGATCGTGGCGACCCTGACGCTGATCGTGGTGGTGCTGCTGCTCAAGCTCCCGGTGGCGCCGGACGACGCCCTGGGAATCGCAGGGGCGACCGGCCGACTCCGGACCTTCGACTTCTCGTTCAACCTGACCGACACCTACACCTTCTGGTCGGGCATTCTGGGCGGGACCTTCCTGATGCTTTCGTACTTCGGGACCGACCAGAGCCAGGTCCAGCGGTACCTGACGGCCAAGTCGGTGGACGAGGCCCGCAGCTCGCTGCTGATGAGCGCCTACTGGAAGATCCCGCTCCAGGCGCTGGTGCTCCTGATCGGGGTCCTGGTGTTCGTCTTCTACCTCTTCAAGGCGCCGCCGCTGCTGTTCAACCCGGCGCACGACCGGCAGGTGCGGGCCGCGGCCGGGGCGGAGCTGGCCTCGCTGGAGGCGCGCCATGCCGAGGCGGCGACGGCGCGGGACGCGACGGCGCGGGAGCTGGTGGCGGCACGCGAGTCGGGCAACGCCTTCCGGATCGAGGCCGCCCGCGAGACGTTCGTGGCCAACGAGGTCCGGGTGAACGCGATCCGGTCCGAGGCGATGGCGCTGACCCAGCGGGTCACCGGGACGCCGGCCCGGGACGTGAACTACATCATCCCCCGGTTCGTGCTGGACGAGCTGCCACTCGGGCTGGCGGGGCTGTTCCTGGCCGCGGTGATGGCGGCGGCGATGTCGAGCATCGCGGCAGAACTCAACTCGCTCTCGACCGCGACGGTGATCGACTTCTACCGCCGCTGGGTGCGCCAGGAAGCCTCGGACACCCACTTCCTCAACGTCTCCAAGGTGGCCACCGCGGTCTGGGGGGTGTTCGCCTGCATCGTGGCCACCTACGCAGCCTCGCTCGGTTCCCTGATCGAGGTGGTGAACAAGTTCGGCTCGTTCTTCTACGGGTCGATCCTCGGGGTCTTCATCCTGGCGATGATCCCGCGGGCGGGGGCGCGGGGCGCGTTCTTCGGCCTGCTCGCGGGCATGAGCGCGGTGGCCGCGGTGAGCTTCGGGGCGCCCCAGGTATCATTCCTGTGGCACAACGTGGTGGGGGCGGTGACGGTGGTCTTCGTGGGGGTGGTGCTCGGCGGAGGCAGGCGGTAGGCAGCTGGGCGGTTGAGTCGCCCCGAGCGAAGCGAGGGGGCCATACCTACCTCAGCCTTCGCTTCGCTCAGGCTGACAGACTCTTCCGACCGTCCGACCGTCTGACCATCTGACCGTCCGGTCATCGCTCCCGCCTGAAGGCGACGTTCCGCACCCGGCCCCCGGTCAGCGAGAAGCCGGTGACCTTCCCCTTCTCGCGGGTGAATCGCACCGTCCCGAAGGGTGCGATCCAGGCGTCGCCGAAGGCGATCCTGAGCGGCATCGCCTCGCTCTTCCGATGGCCGATGGTCAGGCCGCTGTCCCCCACCGCGACCGTGTACCTCGCCTCCAGCTCCTCGCTCCAGTAGGTCCCCGCCAGGGCAGCCATCGCCTGGGTCGTCGGGGCCGGCGCGGCCGGCTGCTGACGCCAGGTCTGCGGCGGCTGGCCCTCGACCTCGAGCGCGACGGTGTGGAGCCCCCCGGGCGAGGCCGAGAACCGCAGGGTCACGGGAAAGTCGGGTACCCGGAAGGTGCTGTCGGACGTGGCCGTGAGTCCCAGCCCCAGGTCGGGGACGGTCAGGCGGTTGCCGCGCGCGACCAGCCAGAGGATCTCGTCCTTACCCTCGAGCCGATAGAGGCCGGCCAGGGCCCTGGCGCGCGCCTCGGTGATGGTCACCGCGACCGTGGCCGGGACGGCGGCCAGCTTGTCGGCGAGAAGGATGCCGGCCACCTGGCGGGAGAGGTTGCCCGGCGCGGCGGGGCTGCCATTGCAGAGGACCGCGACCGCCAGGCCGTGCTCCGGGAACCGGACCACGTCGGCGCGATAGCCGGCGTCCGCGCCGCCGTGCCCGATCGCCGGGGTGCCCCGATACGATCCCATCGAGAGACCATAGCCGTAGTTGAGCGGCATGCCGGTGGTGAGCCGGGTGGGCTGCTGGGCGGCGGCCAGCAGCGCCTCTCCGCCCACCTGCTTCGTGTCGAAGTTCCGCTCCCACTTGAGGAGGTCGTCCACCGTGGTGAAGAGGCTGGTGGCGCCGTAGGTGTCGAAGGTGGGGATGCTGATCCGCCATCCCCCGCCCTGCCGCGGCTCGTAGGCGGAGGTGCGCCCCCGGACGATCATCGAGTGATCGTCGTGGAAGTGGGTGCTGGTCATGCCGAGGGGCTTGAAGATCCGGGCGTCCGCCACCTGCTGGAGCGACTGGCCGGTCACCCGCTTCACGATCGTCCCGAGGAGGGTGTACCCGGTGTTGGAATAGGCGTATTCGCTGCCGGGGGCGAAGTTGAGGGCCTTCTGCCGGGCGGTGATCCGGAGGACGTCCTGTTCGGTGATCAGGTCGGTCGAGAACCGCCAGCCGGCCATGGCGAGAAGCTCCCACTGGTCCCGGAGGCCGCTGGTATGGTGGATCAGGTGCCGAATGGTGATCGGGGTGCCGAAGTCAGGCACCTCGGGGACGTACTTCCGGACCTCGTCGTCGAGGGAGAGCCGCCCGTCCTGGGCCAGGAGCGCCACCGTGAAGGCGGCGAACTGCTTGGAGATCGAGGCGACGTGGAAGATCGAGGCCGGGGTGATGGCGAGGTCGTGCTGGAGGTCGGCCATGCCGTAGCCCCGCCGATAGAGCGCCTGGCCGTCACGGTCGACGCCGAGCGCGCAGCCGGGGCGGTCGGTGCCGTTCCAGGCGGTGAAGATGCTGTCGATCCGGGCGGACATGGTGTCGGGAGCCTGGAACGCCAGCGAGGCGAGGGTGAAGGCGAGGAGCATGGTCGGAAGGGGTGGAAGGGGCTGAAGGGGCCTGAAGGGGCTGAAGATCGAATATGGCCGTCAGCCTGAGCGAAGCGAAGGCGCCAGACCCGATTCAGGCGCCTTCGCTTCGCTCAGGCTGACGGCTCTACCCGCCTTACCCGCCCCACCCGAACCTCGGTTACGGGAAGATCCCCAGGTCCCGGTACGAGGTGGCGATCTTGTCGATGGCGGTGACGAAGGCGGCGATCCGCAGGGTGACCTTGTTGTCGAGCCGCTCGCGGGCCGCCTTGATCTGCTGCCATGAGGTGATCATGGTCTCCTCGAGGCCGCTGTTCACCAGGTCCTCCTCGTCGGCCCCGGCCGCCAGGGCCCGGTGCTCCTCGGCGGAGAACTTCTTGCCGCTGGCCGACTCGATGGCCCCGACCAGACGGTTGAAGGCCTGCTCGTCGAACCGCTTCTCCATCCGCCCGAAGCGGACGTGGGAAAGGTTCTTGAGCCACTCGAAGTACGAGACCGTCACGCCGCCCGCGTTGATGTAGATGTCCGGGATCACCAGGATGCCACGCTGCTCCAGAATGGCGTCGGCGTCCGGCGTCGTCGGGCCGTTGGCACCCTCGGCGATGAGCCTGGCCTGGACGCGGGGCGCGTTCTCGGCCGTGACCTGGAGCTCGAGAGCGCACGGTGCAAGGATGTCGCAGGGCACTTCGAGGACGTCGGCGCCCTTTGCGGACGAGGTGGCCGCCCCCGGGAAGGTGAGGATGGTGCCGTGCGCCTTTCGGTGAGCCATGACGGCCTCGAGGTCGAGCCCCTTCGGGTTGGCGATGCTGCCCTCGACGTCCGAGAGGCCCACCAGGACGGCGCCCCCGTCGCTCATGGACTTCGCGGCCCAGTAGCCGACGTTGCCGAGCCCCTGCACTGCCACCTTCTTGCCCTCAAGGCCCGGGGTGAGGCCGAGGGACTTCATCAGCGCGGCGTCGCGGCAGATCTCCCGGACCCCGTAGAAGAGGCCGCGCCCAGTGGCGGCGGTCCGGCCGCGAATGCCGCCCTGCGCCAGCGGCTTGGCGGTGACGCAGGCGCTGGCGTCGACCTCGCCGGGCCGCAGCTGGGCATAGGTATCGGCGATCCAGGCCATTTCCCGCGAGGAGGTGCCGTAGTCGGGGGCCGGGACGTCGAGCCCGGGCCCGATGAAGTTCTTGCGGACCAGCTCGAAGGCGTACCGCCGGGTGATCCGCTCCAGCTCCCCGAGGGAGTACTTCCGGGCGTCGATGCAGATGCCGCCCTTGGCGCCGCCAAAGGGGACATCCACGATGGCGCACTTGTAGCTCATCAGGCTGGCGAGGGCGATGACCTCGCCCTCGTGGACGTCGGGAGCGTAGCGGATGCCCCCCTTGGTGGGGAGCTTGTGGTGGCTGTGCTGGGCGCGCCAGGCCTCGATCACCTCGAGCTTGCCGTCGTCGCGGCGAATGGGGTAGCTGAACTTGACGACCGCGTTGCAGGCCTTGATCTGGCGGAGCAGGGTCGGGTCGTGCGACGTGTGCTTCGCGGCCTCGTCGAAGATGCGGTCGACCTGGGCGAGGAAACTCGACGACATAAACGGGGGTCCTTGGGTGAGTGTCGAGGCCCCTACGGGGCCGGTTCCTGACTGACAAAGGCCAGCCACCGCCCGTCGGGGCTGGTGGCCAGCCGGCTGATCTGCTGGTGGGCCGGTTCGGCGAATCCGGCCACCTCCTGCCACGCACCCCGGTCCCAGGCGAAGACCCGGTTCCGCACGGCCATCAGGAGGGTGCCATCCGGCAGCCAGGCATGGAAGTCGGAACCATCGAGGCCCCGGGCCACGGCGAGGGTCGCGCCGGACCCGGGGTCGAAGCGCCGCACCAGCCAGGCGGCCCCGTCACGCTGGAGGTAACTGACCCCGCCCGCCGGGGCCCGCTGGATCGAGCGACCGACGTCGGAGGCGAGGACCCGGTACTCGCGGCTGCGAAGGTCGGCCAGGACGAGGGTGGGCGGCGACCCGAGGACGAAGGCGACCACCCTGGAGGCGTCGAGCCAGGCGTAGTAGCCGACCGGGGCGAGGTTCGGGAGGAGCAGTTCGGGGTCGCCGCTGTCGGGGAGGCGCCAGAGCCGCTGGGTGGAATCCCGCTCGACCCGGACCACCGACACCCCGCCCATGGGGGCGTCGGCAGCCGAATACTCGCTCTCGGGGGTCGTTTCCCAGCAGCGGCGGGTCCGGTCCACCAGCCGGATCCGGCAGACATCGGCGTGTCCATCGGTGCCGATGGTCGTGTAATACAGGGTCTCGCCGTCGGCGGAAAAGGCCGGCTGGTTATCGTAGCCCGGGCGGGCCGTGAGGTTCACCGGCAGGCCCAGCGTCAGGCGCCCGGCCTCCCGCCGCACCTCGACCAGGAAGACATCGGTGCCCGGGGCCGCCTGGCCGAACACCGGCCCCGCGGCCCCCAGGAGCACACCCGCAATTGCCAAAGCGCTGATGGGCCGCGGCCCGGCAGACCTCATTTCTTCTGGCTCAGGGTCCAGACGTAGGCCGCGACGGCTCGCACGTCCGCCTCGTTGATCGACGATCCTCCCTTTGGCGGCATGATCTGCCCGGTCTTGGACGCGGCCTGGTCCACGCCGGCCAGGACCAGCTTGACGATCTGGTCGAAGCTGCCGTCGACGTGGAGCCACTCCTTGTCGGTCAGGTTGGGCCCGATCGTGCCCTTCCCGTCCGGGCCGTGGCAGGCCAGGCAGAGGCCGGCACCGGAGAAGACCTTCTTCCCTTTGGCGACCATGTCCGGCGTCACCCCCTGGGGGAGCTGGCCGCCGGCCTGGGCGGCGGCCGGAAGCGGGGCGGCGGCCAGGAGGCCGGCCGCGCCCAGCGTGGTCAGAAGGCGGTGACGAATCCGAGCGTCCATCGGGCCTGCTCCAGTTGAGTGTCCCACGTCATCTCGCCGGTCATCTTGAAGTTTCGCATCAGAAGATAGCCGACTCCGCCGCTCCACGATTCGTACTTCGAAAGGCCTGAGCCGGTCCCGACCCGGGGATTCAGCACTGGCGCGGTGGCGGTCATCAGGTTGTACAGGCCGAAGGCATGGAGCCGGCTGCCGGCCGGCCGGACGACGGCCTCGACGAAGCCGCCGTCCGATTTCACCAGGCGTCCCCCCGGGGCGAAGGTCGGGTTGGTGTCCTCGCGGTGGAGGTACTGCCCGTTGACCTCGACGATCCCGAACGAGACGGTCCCGTCCCCGCCGATCATGCTGACCTCGTTCTCCTGCCCTTCGCTCTCGCTCTGGCCGTAGTAGCCGAACGCCCCGAGCCGGAGGAAGCCGGTGAGATCGCGGGTGAGGCGCCCGGCGAAGTTCTTGAACCCGTTGTCGTCGAACCGGCGGTCGGACTGGGCCGGGTCGATGCCGTTGCCGTTGAGCAGCTGCCCGGAGAGGGTGAAGCCGAGGACGTCCACCGAGGCGAGGAGGCCGCGATCGTAGGTCAGGTTGACGGGCTCGTCGCCGACGTTGGCGCGGTAGACGATGTAGTCCTCGAACATCAGCCGCAGTTCCCGCTTGAAGAGCGGGTCGGAAACCTGGAACTGGCCGATGTTGAGGTCGAGCGGGATGCCCCCGATGTCGTTGAAGATCAGCATGGCGTCCTCGAAGCCGCCGAACTCTCCCCGCTCCAGCAGGTTCACGTACATGTAGTACGAGATCGAGCGGGAGATCGGCCCGCTGGCGAGGACCTTGATGATGTAGGGGGTCTCGAAGTCGGTGGAGGCGTTCCCCTTCGAGAAGGCCTGCATGTAGGCATCGACCCGAAGCGCGATCGGCACGTTGGCGGCCAGGGCCAGCAGCGGGTCGCTGGTTCCGATGGTGTCGCGGGGTGCCTCGCCCGCAGCCATCCGGAAGCCGTTGCCGGCGAAGGTCTGCCCGAAGGCGTTGAGCTTGGGCACCGGGTCGTGGCACATCAGGCAGCTCGCCTTGTAGCGGCGCGCGAAGGCCGGGATGCCCCAGCTCTCCGCCGGCAGGCTCAGGGACACCAAGACGGCCACGATCAACGTCTTACGCAGCATAACCGGCCTCCTGTTGGCGCCCGAACGCTACCAGTGGCTCGATAAGGCGGGTCGCAAGCGATCGTGAAGATACCCTAATGCAACGCCCCCGCCGGCCACTTCGGCCGACGGGGGCGTCAGGGGTGCTGCTGGGTCGATCAGCCGCCGTTCAGCGCCGGGTTCCGGGTCCGCTCGATGTCCGGCAGCAGGAAGCACCGCTGGTCACCGTAGGTGCCACCCTTGATGGGGTACGGGGTCCCGGCCACCGGATTCAGCGGCAGGTTGAAGCGGCGCACGTCGTACATGTGCTGCCCCTCGAGGAAGAACTCCCGGCCCCGTTCCTGGATCACCTGCGCCTGGATGGCGGCAGGGTCGTTGCTGGCGAACGGCGGCAGCCCGGCCGCGGTGTGGAGCGCGTTGATGATGTTGACCGCGGCCTGCCCGCCGTCGATCTCGGCGATGATCAGCTGGGCCTCGTTGTAGTCGGTCAGCTGGATCGGCGTTGACTGGCTGGTGTACTTGTTGGGGGACCAGACGATCGACGTCGCATCCGCCCCACGGAGCCCGGTGTTGGTGACGGCGACGCGCGGATCGGCCACGCCGCCGAAGGTGAGGCCCCGGTACGTCGGCGCCACCCCGTAGAGGAGGTTCTCGCGGATCCGGCGGAACACCAGGTTCTGCGAGTACAGCGTCGCCGTGCTGTAGGGAAGGTTGTAGGTGAATCCGGCCGGCACCGAGGCGGCGTCGGCCCGCGCCTCAGCCAGCTTGGCGGCATTGACGGCCCCGCCGAT
>DASWBQ010000223.1:0-2257 GCA_036390535.1 Gemmatimonadales bacterium
AGGACCGCCAGAGGCGAGTCCCCGTTCCGGCCATAGACCGCCTGAAAGAGGTCCGACTGTTCGGTCTTGGTGGGGAGGCCGGTCGACGGCCCAGCGCGCTGGGTGTTGACGACCACCAGCGGCAGCTCGGTCCCGATGGCCAGACCCAGCGCTTCCGTCTTGAGGGCCATCCCCGGGCCGGAGCTGGAGGTGACCCCCAGCGCCCCCGCGTATGCCGCACCGATGGCGGAGCAGATGGCCGCGATCTCGTCCTCCGCCTGGAACGTCACCACCCCGGGGACACGAAGGTTGGCCAGGGTGTGGAGCAGACCGGAGGCAGGGGTGATCGGGTACGATCCGAAGAAGAGGGTCTCCAGTCCCGCCTTCCGGAACCCCGCCACGAGACCGTAGGCCATGGCCTCCGTGCCGCTCACGGTGCGATAGGTGCCGGGCGGCAACTCGGCCCGCTTGACCGAGTAGGTGTGGACCTCGCCCCCGAGTTCCGCCGTCTCCCCATAGGCGTTGCCGGCGTTGAGGGCGGCGATGTTGGCGCCGGCGATCGGCGGCAGCTTGGCGAACTTCTGCTTGAGCCAGGCGACGGTGGCGTCCTTCTCGCGGCCATAGAGCCAGAGCACCAGGCCCAGCGCCCACATGTTGCGGCAGCGGAGAGCCTCCTTGCTGCTGACCCCGTGCTCCTTCACCGCCGCCTGGGTGAGCCTGGTGATGTCGAGGGCGAGGAGGCGGTAGGCCGCCAAGGCGTCGGTCTCGAGCGGATTGGCGGCGTAGCCCGCCTTCTCGAGGTTGCGGGCCGTGAAGGCGCCGGTGTCCACGATCACCAGGCCGCCGATGGCGAGGTCCCCCAGGTTGGTCACCAGCGCCGCCGGGTTCATCGCGACGAGCACGTCGAGTTCGTCACCCGCGGTCAGGATCTCGTGCCCGCCGAAGTTGATCTGGAAGGAGGAGACGCCGAAGGTCGTCCCGGCGGGAGCGCGGATCTCGGCGGGGTAATCGGGGAAGGTGGCGAGATCGCTGCCGGCGAGAGCGGTCTCCATGGTGAACTGCGTGCCGGTCAGTTGCATGCCGTCGCCGGAATCGCCGGAGAACCGGATCACGACGGACTCGCGCTCCTGGCGACGGGAGACGGAGTCGAGGGGGGTGGTGGTCATCCGCAGAACATAACCGGGATCGGAAGACAGGAAACAGGAAGCAGGGAACAGGGAACAGGAGAGGATGGCCTCCAGGGCACCGACGGGTCGTCCCGGTCCCCCCTGGTTCCTGTTCCCTGTTTCCTGCTTCCGTTCGCTGTTTTCTCTAGGGCCGGGTCACCCCGACCGGAGAGACACGGGAGGCCGTGGTGCCGTCGCCGATCTGACCTTCGGCATTCCGCCCCCAGCAGATGGCGCTGCCCAGGCTGGACCGCGCGCAGGTGTGTTCGTTGCCGGCGGAGATCGCGGCATAGCTGGCCCCGCCGGCCACCGCCGTCGGGGCGGCCCTGGTAGTCGTGGTCCCGTCACCCAGGCGCCCGCTGCCGTTGCTGCCCCAGCACCATGCCGCCCCGGCGGCCGTGAGCGCACAGGTATGGTCCGTTCCGGCGGCAATCTGGGCGAAGGTCGTGGCGCCGGTGACCGCCGTCGGCGTCACGCTCTGGGCGACCGTCGTTCCCCCGCCAAGCTGGCCGGTACTGCCGTTCCCCCAGCAGAATGCCTGCCCGGCCTGGTTCAGCCCACAGGTATGCCTGCCGCCGGCCGCGACCGCCGTCCAGGTGGTGGTCCCGAGCACCGCTGAGGGGGCAGCACGATCGGCGACCGTCCCGTCGCCCAGGCGGCCGTTGCCGTTGGCCCCCCAGCAGAACAGGGCGGCGTCGTTGCGCACCGCG
This sequence comes from Gemmatimonadales bacterium, assembly GCA_036390535.1. Taxonomy (GTDB): domain Bacteria; phylum Gemmatimonadota; class Gemmatimonadetes; order Gemmatimonadales; family GWC2-71-9; genus SZUA-320. The sequence goes on from DASWBQ010000223.1 coordinate 1,856, forward strand.
CAGGTGTGACTGACGCCGGCCCGGATGCTGGACCAGCTGAACCCGCCGGAAACCGGGGCCGGGACCAGACTCGCCGTCGTGGTGCCGGTGCCGAGCCGGCCGTTCGACCCCGAACCCCAGCAGAAGGCCGCACCGTCGACCCGGAGGGCGCAGGTATGAGTGGTCCCGGCGGAAATCTGGCTGAAGCTGAGTCCGCCGGCGACCGGTACCGGGGCCGCTTTCGAGATCAAGGTGCCGTCACCGAGTTGGCCTGCGCTGTTCACACCCCAGCACCAGGCGGCGCCACCCGCCGTCAGGCCACAGGTGTGCGCGGTCCCGGCAGTCACCTGGGTCAGCACCAGCGTCCCACCTGCGTTCACCGCCACGGAGTCGGAGGCCAGCGTCCCGTTGCCGAACTGGGCC
>DASWBQ010000224.1:0-2678 GCA_036390535.1 Gemmatimonadales bacterium
AACCCGCAGGGCGCCGCCCTCCATCCGACGACCGGCCAGCTCTGGACGGTGGAGCACGGCGCCATGGGCGGCGACGAGATCAACGTCCCCAAGCCCGGCCGCAACTACGGCTGGCCGGTGATCACCTATGGGGTCGACTACTCGGGGGCGAAGATCGGCGAGGGCACCGCGAAGGAGGGGATGGAGCAGCCGGCTTTCTACTGGGACCCGTCGATCGCACCCAGCGGCCTGATGTTCTACACCGGCGACCGGTTCCCGGCGTGGAAGGGCAGCCTGTTCGTGGGCTCGATGAAGTTCATGATGCTGGCCCGGCTCACCGTCGAGGGGGAGAAGGTGACGGGAGAGGAGCGGCTGCTCGAGGGGATCAACGAGCGGATCCGCGACGTGCGCCAGGGGCCGGACGGCCTGATCTACCTGCTGACCGACATGCCCAGGGGGCGCATCCTCCGGATCGAGTCGAGGTGAGGTGATCAGTGAAGAGGGAAGAGTGAAGAGTGAAAAGGTGGCGGACGGCGCGCCTGTCACCTTTTCACTTGTCACCTTTTGCTTTTGACTTTCACTCCGCTTGACAAAGGCTCCCTGCCCGGCGCCTATTAGCCTGTCCCCCACCGGAGCCATCATGTCCGCCACCCTCCGCCGCGTCGCGGCGCTGGGCCTGCTCGTGTCGTCGCCGCTGCAGGCGCAGTCCCCCCAGCACCCGCTCGACGGGCTCTCCGGCGCGGAGCACTGGACCGCGCGCGACGTCCTGGTCGCTGCGGGCAAGTTCGACAGCACCACCCGGGTCGCCTACGTCGGCCTCCACGAGCCGGCCAAGCCGGAAGTGCTGGCCTGGAAGCCGGGCATGGCGTTCCGGCGCGAGGCGCTGGTCCACCTGGTCACCGGCGACAAGGGCTACGAGGCGGTGGTGGACCTGGTCGGGAAGAAGCTGCTGCGCTGGGAGCCGGTGCCCGGCGTCCAGCACATGCACACCCCCGACGAGGTCGGGGCGGCGCAGGGGCTGGTGATGGCCGACTCCGCCTTCCAGGCGGGGCTCCGGCGGCGGGGCGCCACCGACCCGGCGCTGCTCAACTGCTTCCCGATCGCCACCACCTACATGGGGCTCCCCGAAGAGCAGGGCCGCCGGATCGTGCGGATCGAGTGCTGGTACTCGCACGGCGCGGTGACCGGCTACGGCCGGCCGCTGACCGACCTGGTGGCGGTGGTGGACCTGACCGCGAAGAAGGTCCTCCGGGTGATCGACTCGGGGCCGGTGACCTACGGCACCGACCGCGGCGACTGGGACGTCGAGGCGGTCGGCCCGACCCGGGCGCCGCTGCTGCCGCTCACCACCACCCAGCCGCAGGGGCCGTCGTTCACGATCAAGGGCGGCGAGGTGCACTGGGACCAGTGGTCCTTCCACCTCCGGGCCGACATGCGGCGCGGGCTGGTGGTGTCGCAGGTCCGCCTCAAGGACGGCGACCGCGAACGGTCGGTGATGTACCAGGGCTCGCTCTCGGAGCTGTTCGTCCCCTACATGGCGCCCGAGGAGCGGTGGAACTACACCGCCTATTTCGACCTCGGCACCTTCCCCGGGATCTTCGACGGCGTCACCGGTTCGCTCGAGCCGGGAATCGACTGCCCCGCTCACGCGGTGATGGTGGACGGCCTCGTGTCGGGGTGGAAAGGCGAGCCGCGCCGGAAGCCGAGGGTGGCGTGCCTGTACGAGCGGGCCAACGGGGAGCCGATCTGGCGGCACGGCGTGATGTACGGCGTCGCCGACGGGCGGGTGCGGCGCGACCTGGTGCTCCGGATGATCACCCACGCCGGCAACTACGACTACATCTTCGACTGGATCTTCACCCAGGACGGCACCATCCGGGTGAACGTCGGGGCCACCGGCATCGTGCAGGTGAAGTCGGCCGACGCGATCGCGAGCGGCCGGCGCGGCGACCAGTACGGCCGCTACGTCTCCCCGAACCTGGTGGCGGTGAACCACAGTCACTTCATGGCGTTCCGGATCGACCTCGACGTCGACGGCCCCGCCAACAGCCTGGTGGTGGAGCGGCTCAAGACCGAGAAGCTGCCCGCGGGCAACCCGCGCCGGAGTGTCTGGAAGGCGGAGTCGGCCGTGGCCCGGGTCGAGAAGGAGGGCCAGCTGATGAGCATGATGACCGAGCCGCACGTCTGGCGGTTCGTGAACCCGGCGGTGAAGGGCGTGGCCGGCGACCCGGTGGCCTACCAGGTGGCGATGGACCACGGTGCGATGTCGCTGATGACGCCCGACGACTGGATGGTGAAGCGGGCCGGCTTCATCAACCACATGCTCTGGGTGACGCCGTACCGGCAGGACGAGCTGTTCGCGGCAGGGAGCTACCCGACCCTGAGCACCTCGGGCGAAGGATTGCCGACCTGGACCGCGGCCAACCGGCCGATTGAGAACACCGACGTGGTGGCGTGGGTGACGGTGGGCTTCCACCACGTGCCGCGGGTGGAGGACTGGCCGGTGATGCCGGTGGCGTGGCACGGCTTCGAGATCAAGCCGAACGGGTTTTTCGGGAGGAACCCGGGGCTGGCCCTGCCAAAGTGAACAGGAAACAGGAAACAGGAACCAGGAAGAAGAAACAGGAAACAGGAAGAAGAAACAGGGAAGCACACTCGAGGTTCCTGTCCCCTGTTCCCTGCTACCCGTGTCCACTCGC
>DASWBQ010000225.1:0-8960 GCA_036390535.1 Gemmatimonadales bacterium
CTTCGTCATAGCCGGCATCGGCGTGACGCATCACCCCGGTACCCGGGTCGGCGGTCAGGACCCGCTGCAGCCGGGCGTCGCCACGCCCGGTGCCGTCGGCGACCACCACCATGCCCGAGTGGATCGAGTAACCGATCCCCACCCCGCCGCCATGGTGAAGGGAGACCCAACTGGCGCCGCAGGCGGTGTTGAGCATGGCATTGAGCAGGGGCCAGTCGGCGATCGCGTCCGAGCCGTCCTTCATCGCCTCGGTCTCCCGGTTGGGCGATGCCACCGACCCGGTGTCGAGGTGATCGCGGCCGATCACGATCGGCGCCTTGACCCGGCCGGTCTTCACCAGCCAGTTGAACTTGAGGCCCATCTCGGCCCGCTCGCCGTACTCGAGCCAGCAGATCCGGGCGGGCAGCCCCTGGAAGTGCACCTTGCGGCGCGCCTCGCGGATCCAGCGCGCCAGCGCCTCCTTCTTCGGGAAGGTCTCGAGTACGGCCTCGTCGGTGACGGCGATGTCGGCGGGATCGCCGGAAAGGGCCGCCCACCGGAACGGGCCGGCGCCGCGGCAGAAGAGGGGCCGGATGAAGGCGGGCACGAACCCCGGGATCTCGAAGGCCCGGGTCATGCCGCGATGGTCGGCCACCTGGCCGCGAAGGTTGTTGCCGTAGTCGAACGTGACGGCGCCCGCCTTCTGCAGCGCCAGCATCGCCTCGACGTGCACCACCATCGAGTCCAGGACCCGACCCTCGTACCCGGCGGAGTCGCGTTCGCGCAGCTCGGCGGCGGCCTCGAGCGAGAGACCGGCCGGGATGTACCCGACCCGGAGATCGTGGGCGGAAGTCTGGTCGGTCACCACATCGACCGACACGGCCCTCCGCACCAGGGCCGGCAGCACCTCGGCGATGTTGCCGACGAGCCCGACGGAGAGCGCGTCGCCGCGGCTCCGGGCGGCTTCCACCAGGGCCAGCGCCTCGTCGAGATCGTGGCTCAGCCGATCGCAGTAACCGGTCTCCACCCGCCGGCGGATGCGCGACTCGTCGACGTCCACGCCGAGGAAGGCGGCGCCGTTCATGGTGGCGGCGAGCGGCTGGGCACCGCCCATGCCGCCCAGGCCGCCGGTGACCACCAGTCGCCCCGCCAGCGAGCCGCCAAAGTGCTGCCGGGCCAGTTCGGCGAAGGTCTCGTAGGTCCCCTGGAGGATGCCCTGGGTGCCGATGTAGATCCACGATCCGGCAGTCATCTGCCCGTACATGGTGAGGCCCAGCGCGTCGAGGCGCCGGAACTCGTCCCAGGTGGCCCAGCGGGGGACCAGGTTGGCGTTGGCGATGAGGACGCGGGGCGCGTCCTCGTGGGTGCGGAACACCCCGACCGGCTTGCCGCTCTGGACCAGGAGGGTCTCGTCGTTCGCCAGCCGCCGGAGGGTCGCCACGATGGCGTCGAAGCAGGCCCAGTTCCGGGCGGCCTTCCCGCCGCCGCCGTAGACGATCAGCTCCTCGGGCCGCTCGGCGACGGCCGGATCGAGGTTGTTCATCAGCATCCGGAGGGCGGCCTCCTGATGCCAGCCGCGGCAGGAGATCGCGGTGCCGGTCGGGGCGCGGACGGTGCGCGGAGCGGAAACGGTGGCAGGCATGGGCGGTTGGGCGAATGGGCGGTTGGGCGGCTGGGAACGGGCTCCCATTAATATACGGAAACCTCGCGTCGGGCCCCTGCGTAGGGCCCCCGTCCTCAACTTCCGCGTCCTCATGCGCTTTGCTTCGGCCCGCGGTTGGGGCTCGGCCCTGCTGGTCTTCACCCTCGGCGCCGTCCTCCCAGCCGGAGGCCAGGTCCCGATGGGGCCGTCGCCCAAGAGGGCCCAGGCGGTCCGGTTGACGGGGGCGGTCGATGTCGACGGGCGGCTCGACGAGTCCTTCTGGCAGTCGGCACCGGCGATTTCCGATTTCCTGCTGAAGGAGCCGATCCAGGGCGGAGAGCCCGGCGACCGGACCGAGATCCGGTTCGCCTACGACGATAACGCCCTGTACGTCGGGCTCCGGATGTTCAGTCACGACCCGGAGGGGATTCCCCGGGATGTCACCCGGAGAGACCAATACGGCAACTCGGAACATGTGGTCGTCTCGCTCGACGCCTACCTCGACCGGCGGACGGCCGCGAGTTTCGCGATCACGGCAGGCGGCGTCCGGCGCGACTACTACCACAACCGCGACAGCGAAGATTTCGACGCCCGGGACTTCACCTTCGACCCGGTGTGGGAGGCGCGGGCCCAGGTGGACGCGGAGGGCTGGACCGCGGAGATGCGGATCCCGTTCTCCCAGCTGCGATTCACGGACCGGGCGTCGCAGGTCTGGGGGCTCAACGTGAACCGGTACATTCCCCAGCGGAATGAGGACGTCTACTGGGTCATGGTCCCGCGGGAGGAAACCGGCTTCGCGTCCCGCTTCGGCACGCTGGAGGGCCTCGAAGGGATCCATCCCGCCCGGCGGCTCGAGGCGGTCCCCTACCTGGCCGGTAACGCCAACTTCACCACCGACCCGGCGAGCAACGACCCGTTCAACGATGGCAGTACGGGGGACCTCCGGTTCGGGGGCGACGTCAAGGTGGGGCTGGGACCGAGCCTGACGCTGGACGCCACCTTCAACCCCGACTTCGGCCAGGTCGAGGCGGACCCGGCGACGCTGAACCTCACCGCGTTCGAGACGATCTTCCCGGAGCGGCGGCCCTTCTTCACCGACGGGAATCCCAGCCTGCTGGGCCCCGTCGTCAACTATTACTACAGCCGCCGGGTCGGCGCCTCACCCCGCGGCTCTGCCAGCGCGGACTTCGTGGACGCACCGGACAACACCACCATCCTTGGCGCAGCCCGGCTGACCGGGCGCCTCGGCTCCAAGCTCACCATCGGGGCGCAGGCGGCCGTGACCCAGCGGGAATTCGCCCGGACCTTCGATCTCCGGACGAACCAGTTCGGTGAGGTCGAGGTCGAGCCGGCAGCCACGTACGGTGTGCTGCGGCTGCAGCAGCAGTTCGGCGAATCCCAGTCGACGATCGGGCTCAGTCTGGCCGGGATGAACCGCTATTTCTCCGACGGCTCGTCACTGGCGTCATCCCTGTCGAGCCGCGCCGCCGCCGGCGGGGTGGACTGGCTGGTCCGTTTCCAGGGTGGCCGCTATGTGCTGAGCGGACATGCCGGCTTCAGCTACCTGGGCGGCGACAGCACCGCCATCCTGGGCATTCAGCAGAGCTCGGCCCACTACCTGCAGCGGCCCGACTTCGAGGCGATGCGCCTCGATCCCTCGCGCACCGCCCTCTGGGGATTCACCGGGCGAATCCGCGCCGACAAGAACACCGGCAACTGGCTCTGGGGGGCCGAGGCCCGCACCGAGTCTCCCGGGTTCGAGGCCAACGACATGGGCCGCGTCCAGAACGCCGACGACTTCGACTTCGAAGGCGACATCAACTACCGGGAGACCGACCCCGGTCGGGTGTTCCGTCGCTGGAACGTCGGGATCTTCGGCCGCACCAACCTGACCTACGACGGGGTCCGGGGCGACACCCGGCTGGCGCTCTTCGCCACCGGCCAGTTCGCGAACTTCTGGGAGTTCCGCACCAACCTGGCGGTCCGTCCCCGGGCGCAGGACCCCTCGCTCACGCGGGGCGGCCCGCTGATGGGGCAACTGGCCCTCGGGGGAGGGGAGATCTCCCTCAACAGCAACTACGCCGACCCGACCAGCTGGACGCTGCGGGGCGAATTCGGATGGGGCGAGGGTGACCTGCAGCTGGTGACGGTGGCGGGCTCGGTGCAGGTCCGCCCGGCCTCGGCGCTGGCGCTCTCGGTGGGCCCGAGCTACTTCCGGATGGTGGACCCGCAGCAATACTTCACGACGCTGTCCGGCGGGTACGAGGCAACCTACGGCAGCCGCTACGTCTTCGCCCAGGTGGAACAGACCACCCTGTCGATGCAGCTCCGGCTCAACTACACCTTCAACCCCGACCTGACCATCGAGCTCTACGCCGAGCCGTTCTCCGCCAGCGGACGGTTCACCCGGCACGGCGAGCTGCCGGCGCCCCGCTCGTTCGACCAGCGCACCTACGGCACCGACGGCACCACCATCACCAAGGTGAGTGACCAGGAGTACCGGGTCACCGACAGCCGGAACGGCGGGAGCTTCAGCCTCCCCGTCGCCGACTTCAGCAACTTCTCCTACCGGAGCAACTTCGTGGTGCGGTGGGAGTGGACCAGGGGCAGCACGCTCTACGTGGTCTGGCAGCAGAACCGGTTCACCCAGTGCTCGTTCTTCACCGCACCGAGCGACTGCCCCAGCGACGCGATCCCGGGGACCCCGACCCGGCCGGGCCTCCTGGGGAGCGCCCTGTCGATCCCGGGCGACAATTTCTTCGCGATCAAGATGAGCTACTGGCTGGCCTTGTAGGGCGGAACGGGATGTCACCCCGAGCGAAGCAAGGGGGACTGAGCGCGGGTTCTGGTCTTCGCTTCGCTCAGACTGACAGCCTCTTCCGACTCGTTTGACCTTTCCGCTTTCCGACTTCCGACCTTCGTGCCTACCGCAGGACCGCCCGGACCGAGTCCAGGCTCCCGTCGTTCGGGGCGGGACGGAGTCCCAGGATCGCGGCCATCATCTCGTACAAGTCCACCATCCGGATCCGGTCCACCACCCGGCCGGCCGGGAAGGCGGGACCGGTGGCGATGAAGAGGGACTGCATCGACGGCAGGCGGTTGTCGTAACCGTGCATGCCCAGGGGAAAGGAGCGGTTGAGGAAGGGGCGGCTGGTGATGGTCCAGCCGTCGTCCGCCGCCGCCACGATGGGGGTGATGCGGTGATGCGCCCGGAAATGCAGCCGCTCGGGAACCTCCGACTTCCGCCAGGTCGTCAGGTGCGGGACCCGCCCGAGCCGGTCGAGGACCTCCTGCTCCTTCCCTGCTGCCGGGACGATCATCGCGACGGGGTTCCAGTCCACCACCCGGTAGGTGCCGGGCTCCAGGATCTCGTCGAGCACGATCACCCGGTCGCGGCTGGTCGGGGCCATACCGTGGTCCGACACGACGATCAGGTTGACACGGTCCTGCAGTCCCAGGCCAAGGATGCCGTCCCACAGCGCCCCGAGGGCGCTGTCGGCCCGGACGATGGCGGCGGCGGCCTCCGGCGAGTCGGGACCGTGGGCGTGGGCGTCACTGTCGACGTTGCTGAGGTACATCGTCACGAAGGCCGGCGCCTGCCCGGGGGGCATCCGGAGCCATTCGAGCACCTGCCGGATCCGGGTCTCGTGGGGGACCCGCGCGTCGAAGCGGGTCCACCAGGTGGGGCGCACCCCCTGGACCGGGGCCTCGCTGCCGGGCCAGAAGAACGCCGCGCTCCGCCGGCCCTGCCGCTCCGCGGTCACCCAGATCGGCTCGCCTCCCCACCAGCGGCCGTCCGAGACGGCGGCGGAATCGCTGATGGCGAAACGACCGATGGCGGGGTCCTCCATGGTGTTGCCGACGATGCCGTGATGCTCGGGGTACAGCCCGGTCACGATCGAGTAGTGGGCCGGAAAGGTCTTGGTGGGAAAGACCGGTTCCATGACGCGGGCCCGGACGCCGCTCCGTGCGATGGCCTGCATCCGGGCCGCCTCGGGACGATCGAGGAAATCGGACCGGAAACCGTCGATCGAGACGAGCACTACGACCTGGGTCGCGGGGACGGGCGGGGGCGGCGCGGCCGGCGCGCCGCAGGCGGGCAGGCCCAGCGTCGCGGCGAGCCAGAGGAACCGGATGCTGGGCACGAAATTCCGCCAGGTACAGGACAGCCCGAAAAGTAGTCAAGGCAGCGTGTCGGGAGCGAGTGTCCGAGTGACACGGGCGGGGCTTCCCCACCGTCCGTCAACAGGTTATCCAGCAACCACTTCACGCCGGCCGCCGGGGTGGTACGCCCCGTGCTTCTCCGACTATACTTTCGGTGAATTCAAGGCCAGATTCGGTGGCAGTCACTCCCAGCCGCGTTCACCCCGCCCGCAGGGCGGTCTTCACCCCTCACAACGGGAAGTCCAGCATGAGGAACCCCATGCTCCGTGTCCTCCTGGTCGCCAGCACCCTGCTCGGCAGCACGGCCGCGATGGCCGCTGCCCAGGCGGGCGCCGTGGCCGGGCGGATCACCGACCAAGCCAACGGCCAGCCGGTCGCTGGCGCGCGCGTGCAGGTCATCGGGACATCGCTGACCGGGCAGACCAACGCCGAGGGCCGCTACCGGTTCTCCAACGTCCCCAGCGGGCCGCAGACGGTGCGGGTCGTGGCCCTGGGCTATGGCGCCCAGAACAAGGTGGTCGACATCCGGGCCAATGAAGTCGTGACCGCGGACTTCAGCCTGTTGATCGTGGCCTTCTCCCTCGAGGAGTTCGTGGTCACGGCCACCGGCGAGCAGTCGCGCAAGGAGGTCGGCAACGCGATCTCCACCATCAGCACCACCGAGCTGACCAAGACCGCGCCGGTGGCGAACATGGGCGACCTGCTGGCCGCCCGCGCGCCGGGCGTGACGGTGCTGCCGGGCAACCTGACCGGCGGCGGGTCCCGGGTCCGGATCCGGGGCAACAGCTCGCTGTCGCTGTCGAACAACCCGATCTACGTGATCGACGGGATCCGGATCTGGGACGACGTGAACTCCAGCTCGATCGGGATCGGCGGCACCAACCCGAGCCGGGTGAACGACCTGAACCCGGAAGAGATCGAGTCGATCGACGTCATCAAGGGACCCTCGGCGTCGACCCTGTACGGCACCGACGCCGCCAACGGCGTGATCGTGATCAAGACCAAGAAGGGGAAGGCGGGAAAGCCGGTCTGGAACGCCTATATCGAGCAGGGGATGATCAAGGACCTGAACACCTACCCGACCAACTACCGGGCCTGGCGGTCGGGAACCACCAGCACCACCAACTCGCTGCCCAGCAACACGGTCCAGTGCCTGCTGAACCAGGTGGTGGCGGGCACCTGCGTGCAGGACTCGGTCTCGAAGTTCAACATCGTGGAGGACCCGGAGACCACCCCGAACGGGACCGGCCACCGGCAGCAGTACGGCGTCCAGGTGAGCGGCGGCGGGGACGTGGCCCGGTACTTCTTCTCCACCGAGTGGGAAGACGAAACGGGCTACCTGCAGATGCCCCGGTTCGCCCGGGACCGGCTGATCGCCAGCCGCGGCATCCTGGAGGTGCCGACCGAGCAGGAGCGGCCCAACGCGCTCCGGAAGACCAACATCCGGGCCAACATCTCGGCGAACGCGGGCGAGAAGTTCGACATCGCGGTCAACACCGGCTTCATCTCAAGTACCCAGCGCCTCCCTCAGAGCGACAACAACGTCACCGGCCTCCTGGGCAACCTGCTGGGCGGCGTCGGGCACAAGAGCAACGTGGTGAGCCCCGGGGGCGGCAAGCCGGCGCGGGCCAACTACGGCTACCGGACCTACACGCCGGACGAGATCTTCGCCGACGAGACCTCCCAGGACATCAATCGCACCATGCTCGCCGCGACCGCCAACTGGCGGCCGTCGTCGTGGCTCTCGTTCCGCGGGGTCGGCGGGCTCGACTACACCGGCCGGGAAGACGCCGAGATCTGCCGGCGCGACGAGTGCACCCCGTTCACCGGCTCGTTCCTGTACCTGATCGGGTTCAAGGAGAACAACCGGACCTCGGTCTGGACCTACACCGGCGACATCACCGCCAACGCCAGCTACGATCTGGCGAGCAACCTGCGGGCCCGGACCACGGTCGGGTCGCAGTACGGGAAGCAGCGGTTCGAGGCGACCTACGCCTTCGCCTACGACATCCCCCCCGGCTCCTCCACGGTCTCGGCCGGCGCGGTGCCCTCGGCGGGTGAGGCCACCACCGAGACGGCGACCCTGGGCTTCTTCGTGGAGCAGTGGTTCGGCTTCCGGGACAACCTGTTCCTGACGCTGGCGGTGCGCTCCGACCGCAACAACGCCTTCGGCCAGAACTTCGAGCGGGTCTACTACCCGAAGGCGGCCTTGTCGTACGTCCTCTCGGACGAGACCTGGTTCCCGGACGTGGCCGGGATCTCGAGCTTCCGGCTCCGGGCCGCGTACGGCGCCTCCGGCCGCCAGCCGGGGCCCAACGACGCCATCCCCTTCTATTCCCCGGGCACGGCGAGCGTCGAGGGGTCCGACACCCCGGCGATCGTCAACTCGGCGCTGGGGAACACCGAGCTCAAGCCGGAGCGGTCCGCCGAACTGGAGCTGGGCGCCGATATCTCCTTCTTCAGCAACCGGCTGAACCTCGAGCTGACCTACTTCGACAAGAACTCGAAGGACGCCCTGATCAGCCGGACCATCCCGCCGTCGCTGGGTTCGGCGGCGTCACGGTTCGAGAACATCGGGCAGGTGAACAACAAGGGCTTCGAGGGCGTGATCAACGCCGTGGTCCTCGACGAGTCGGAGGTCGGCTGGGACCTGACCCTGGCCGCCAGCTGGCTGTCCAACAAGGTCGTCTCCCTGGGCGACACCCCGCCGCTGGTGGGCACCACCACCCAGAGCCGCGAGGGCTACCCGATCGAGGGGTGGTGGCAGCGGCCGTACACCTACAAAGACGCCAACGGCGACGGGATCATCGCCCTGAGCGAAGTGACGGTCTCCGACACCAACGAGTTCGTGGGCTACTCCCAGCCCCGGGGCGAGATCACCCTGTTCACGGGCTTCGAGCTGTTCGACCGGAAGCTCCGGCTGCAGGGCAACATCGACTCCAAGTTCGGCAGCTACCAGCTCAACGGCACCGACCGGATCCGCTGCGAGTCCCGGCTGAACTGCCGTGGCACGGTGGACCCGACCGCCCCGCTGTGGGAGCAGGCGCGCGCGGTGGCGGTGCGGCAGACCGCCAGCCGCACCCAGTACGGCTACATGGAGAAGATCGACTTCCTCCGGTTCCGCGAGGTCTCCGCCACCTGGACGATGCCCGACCGCTGGGCCAACCTGGTCCGG
>DASWBQ010000226.1:0-23884 GCA_036390535.1 Gemmatimonadales bacterium
GTGGCCATCACCGGGACCAACGGCAAGACCTCCACCAAGGAGATGGTCACGGCGGCGCTCCGGACCCGCTATCGCACCCAGTCCACCCGCGCCAACCTGAACAACCTGGTCGGCGTCCCGCAGACCATCCTCGAGGCCCCGGTGGACGCCGAGGCCCTGGTCGTCGAAGCTGGCGCCAACCTCCCCGGCGAGATCGCCCGCTACCGGGAGATCATCGAGCCGGACCTGGCCATCGTGACCAACGCGGCCGCCGGGCACCTCGAAGGGTTCGGGTCCCTTGCGGCGGTCGTGGCAGAGAAGCTCTCGCTCACCGCCGGAGTGCCGCTGGCGCTGGTGGGGCTCGAGCCGCCGGGCCTGGCCGACGGGGCCCGGGCGCGCGGGGCCTCGCGGGTGGTCACCGTCGGCTTCGCCGGCGCCGACGTGGCGCCCGAAGAGGTGACGCTGCTCCCCGACGGCCGGTCGCGGGTCCGGGTCGACGGCCGGACCTTCGTGCTGCCCCTGCTCGGGGCGCACCAGGCGGGGAACGCCCTCTTTGCCTGGGGGGTGGCTCGGGAGACGGGTCTCGACCTCGATGCCGTGGCGCGGGCGCTCGAGGCGGTCACGCTTCCCGGGGGACGGGGAGAGATCTTCACGGCAGGCGGGCTCACCATCCTCAACGACTGCTACAACGCCAACCCGGCCTCGTTCCGGGCGGCGATCGACCTGGCCCGGCGGCTCCGCGGGGACCGTCCCCTCGTCTTCGTGGCGGGCACGATGCGCGAGCTGGGCGCCGAGGCCGGCCGGATGCACCGCGAGATCGCCGAGGCGCTGGTGGCGCTCGCGCCCGACCTCCTGGCGGTGGTCGGGGACTTCGTTCCCGCCATGGCACCGTGGGCGGACGCGCTCGGGGACCGCCTGCTCTGTGCGGCGGACGCCCCCTCCCTGGCCGAGCCCCTGGCCCGGCGGCTCACGGGGTCGGAACTCGTGGTCCTGAAGGCATCCCGCGGGGTTGCCCTGGAGCGTATACTTCCGGCGATCACCAGCCGGGCCGCCTGAGTCGATCGAGGCCAGATGCTCTACCACCTCCTTGCCCCCCTGGGCAAGAGCTATCTCTTCTTCAACCTCTTCAACTACATCTCCTTCCGGGCGGCGGGCGCGATGGTGACCGCCCTCCTCATCGCGTTCGTTTTCGGACCCGCCATCATCCGCCGCCTCCGCGCGCTCAAGGTGGGGCAGGTGGTCCGGGTGGACTTCCTGGTGAGCCACCAGGGCAAGCGTGGCACACCGACGATGGGAGGGCTCATCATTCTGCTCGCGACGGTGGTGCCGACCCTCCTCTGGGCCCCGCTCACCAACCGTTTCGTGATCGTGGCGCTCGTCGCGACGCTCTGGACCGGCGCGATCGGGTTCCTCGACGACTACCTCAAGGTCGTCCAGGGCAAGTCCCGCGGGCTGGTGGCCCGGTGGAAGCTGGCGGGCCAGGTCGGCTTCGGCCTCGCGCTCGGGGCCTACCTGATCTTCTTCCCGGTGGTCTCGACCGCCGTCATGCCCGCTACGGCGACGACCGTGCCGTTCTTCAAGTTCGTGGTGGTCACCTTCGCCCCGTGGGCGTACCTCGCGTTCGTCACCTTCATCGTGGCCGGCACCAGCAACGGCGTGAATCTCTCCGACGGCCTCGACGGGCTGGCGACCGGGCTTACCGCGATCGCGGCCGCCGCGTTCGCCCTCTTCGCCTACGTCTTCGGACGGGTGGACGCCACCTCGTACCTCAACCTCTTCTACCTGCCGGGAGCCGGCGAACTGGCGGTCTTCCTGGCCGCGCTGATGGGAGGTGCGCTCGGGTTCCTCTGGTTCAATGCGCACCCGGCGCAGGTGTTCATGGGGGACACCGGCAGCCTCGCGATCGGCGGGGCGCTCGGGACCGTGGCGATCCTCCTCAAGGCCGAGTTCCTCCTGGCGATCATCGGCGCCGTCTTCGTGGCCGAGTCCCTCTCGGTGCTGATCCAGACGAGTGTCTTCAAGTACTACAAGCGAACCCGCGGTCGGGAGTACGCCGAGGCCAATCGCGTCTTCCGGATGGCCCCGCTGCACCATCATTTCGAGAAGCTCGGCTGGGCGGAAACCACGGTGGTCATCCGGTTCTACATTCTCGGCATGATCGCCGCCATGGTCGCGTTCGCCACCCTCAAGCTGCGCTGATGCTCGACCTCTGGCGGGCGGACGGGCGCGAAGTCGCCGTCGTCGGGCTGGGGCGGAGCGGCGTGGCCGCGACCCGACTGCTGCGGGCCCACGGGATTGCCGCGTATGCGTCGGACGCCGGCACCGGGGAGGCCCTCGAGTCGGCGGCGGCGGAGCTTCGCGCGGCGGGGGCCGGGGTGGACGTCGGCCGCCACGATCTCGCCCGGATCGGCCGGGCGCAGGCTGCAGTCCTTTCTCCCGGTGTTCCCCCCGAGGCGCCGCCGGTGCGAGCCGCCCGGGCGGCGGGGTACCGGATTCGTGCCGAGATCGACCTCGGGCTCGAGGTCCTCGGGGGCCTGCCCTACGTCGGCATCACCGGGACCAACGGCAAGAGCACCGTGACGGCGCTGGTTGCGCACCTGCTCAGGGTGGCGGGATTCGACGCCGAGGCGGCCGGCAATATCGGGGTACCGCTGTGCGAGGTCGCCCTTCGCCCGGTCCGGCCGTCCTGGCTGAGCGTGGAGTTCTCGTCGTTCCAGCTCCACGACTGCCCCGGCGTCAACCCGGTGGCGGGCATCCTCACCAACCTGGCCCCGGATCACCTGGATCGCTACCCGACCCTCGAGGCGTACTACGCCGACAAGGCGGGCCTCTTCGCCAATGCCGGGGAGACCTCCGTCTGGGTGACCAACGCCGACAATCCCCCCAGCCAGGAGATGGTCCGGGCGGTGGCGGGTCGTCAGCTCCGCTTCTCGGTTGCGGGTCGGGCCGACGGCTGGTTCGACCGGGACGGCGGGCAACTGATGCTCGGGGGCCGAGCCCTGCTGGCGCGGGGCGCCTTCCCGCTGCTCGGTGATCACAACGTCGCCAATGCCCTGGCGGCCGCGCTCGCGGTCACCGCGGCCGGCATTCCCGTGGAGACGCTGGCCGACGGCCTCCGCAGCTTCCCGGCACTGACCCACCGTCTGGAGCCCGTCGGCAGCGTCCATGGAGTGTTGTGGATCAATGACTCCAAGGCGACCAACGTCGCGTCCACCACGGTCGCGGTTGCGGCCATGGACCGGCCCTTCGTGCTGCTCCTCGGTGGCCGGCACAAGGGCGAACCCTACACCTCCCTCGCTCCCCTGCTCGATGGCCGGGCCCGGGCGGTGATCGCGTTCGGCGAGTCCGCGCCGATCGTCGAGCGCGACCTGGGGGGTCTGGTCCGCCGGGTTGAGGGCGGTTTCGACCAGGTGCTTGGGGCGGCCGCCGCGCTGGCTCATCCCGGCGACGCGGTGCTCCTCTCCCCCGCCTGCTCGAGCTACGACATGTTCCGCAACTACGAGGAACGCGGGCGCCAGTTCCGGGCCTGGGTGGAGAGCCGATGAGTGCTCCAGCGGTCCGGCATCCCGGTGAATACCGCTGGGAAGTCCGCCTGCTCGTGGTGGTGGCGGCGACGCTCACCGTCTTCGGCATCGCCAATCTCTACGGAGCGACCAACGTCGGTGCCTCCGGCTTCATGATGGCCATGCGCCAGCTGGCCATCGGCCTGGCGGGCGGCTTCCTGCTCCTGGTTCTGTCACGGCTCGACTACCGGCGGCTGCGGCCCCTGGCCTGGCCGATCCTCTTCATCACCATCGTGATGCTGCTGGTCACGGCGCTGCCGGAGGGGCTGACGGGTGGAATTGCCCCCGAACGGAACGGTGCCCGGCGCTGGATCAACCTTCCCGGGCTTCCCGAGTTCCAGCCATCCGAGGTCGCCAAGTACGCGGTGGTCCTCTGGGCGGCGGCGCTGGCGGCGAAGAAGGGCCCCAAGGTTCGCGAGTTCAAGAAAGGGGTGCTGCCGTTCCTGGTGATGTACGGCATCGTCTGCCTCCTGATCATGCGCCAGCCAAACCTCTCGATGACCGTGGTCGTGGGTCTGCTGGGCGGTGTGGTCCTGTTCGCCGCGGGCGCCCGGATCGGTCACTTCATCCTCCTCCTGTTCTCCGCCGGGCTGGTCGGCTATCAGCTGATCGTCACCTCCGAGTACCGGTTGCGGCGATGGGCGTCGTTCCTCGGGGAGGGCTCGACGGAAACGGCGATGCAGGTCAACGAGTCGGTGGTGGCGCTCGGTTCGGGACAGATCGTGGGGCTGGGATTCGGCCAGGGCCGGGCCAAGCTCGCCCACGTGCCCTACGCCTACTCCGATTTCATCTTTTCCTCGATCGGCGAGGAATGGGGACTGGTCGGCGTCGTGGTGGTCGTGCTGCTGTTCGCCGTCTTCGGCTGGATCGGGTATCGGATCGCGAAGACGGCGCCCGATCCGTTCGGGCAGCTGCTCGCGACCGGCATCACCACGGCGATCTGTCTCACGGCGGGCCTGCACATGGCGGTGACGCTGAAGCTGATGCCGACCACCGGGCTCACCCTGCCGTTCGTCTCGCATGGCGGCTCGAGCCTCCTCATGGCCCTCGCGGCGACGGGGATCCTGGCCAGCATCGGCCGGATGCGGGGCCGACCCACGAAGGCATGACCACCTTCCTCATCGCCGGTGGCGGGACCGGCGGCCATCTCATGCCGGCCCTGGCGGTGGCACAAGGCCTGGCTGCCCACCGTCCGGGAGCGCGCATCGTGCTGGTGGGTGCGCAGCGGGGTGTGGAGGCCCGCCTGCTTCCCACGCGGTCGTGGCCGTACCACCTCCTCCCGACCGAGCCGATCTACCGCCGGCAGTGGTGGAAGAATGCCAGGTGGCCCTTCCTCGCGGTCAGGCTGGTACGGCAGGTCGATCGTCTCCTCGACGCGGAACGGCCCGCGGTGGTGTTCGGCACCGGGGGCTATGCCTCCGGCCCCGTGGTCTGGCGCGCGGCGGGGCGGGGCATTCCGGCGGCGGTGCTGGAACAGGACGCCCTGCCGGGGCTGGCCACCCGATGGCTGGCGCGACGGGTGCGCGAGGTCTACCTGGCGGTGCCGGAAGCTGCGCCCCATGTGCGGCTTGCTCCGGGCGGCACGGTGTACGTCACCGGCGCGCCGATCATCCCCCCCGATGAGTCGCTTCGCGCGGGAGCCCACGCCCGGTTCGGCCTCGACCCGTCCCGTCCCACGGTGCTCATCACGGGAGGCAGCCAGGGTTCGCTGGCCCTCAATGAGGTCGTGGCCCGATGGCTCGCCACCGGTGCCGCGGCGCCCTGCCAGGTGCTCTGGGCCACCGGCACGGGGACCTACGCCCGCTTCGCGCACCTGCACGCGCCGCCGGCCGTGACGGTCGTCGACTTCCTCGATCCGATCGCGCCGGCCCTCGCCGCCGCCACCATCGCCGTGACCCGGGCGGGGATGATGACGATCGCGGAACTCTGTGCCTGGGGGATCCCGGCGATCCTGGTACCGCTCCCCACGGCAGCAGCGGATCATCAGACCAACAACGCCCGGGTGATGGCGGAGGCGCAGGCGGCGATTCACCTGCCGCAGTCCCAGATGTCGCCAGCCCGCTTGGCCCAGGAGGTGGCCGGTCTGCTCCAGAATGCGCCCCGACGGGCCGCCATGGCGGAGGCGGCGAAAGGCCGGGCGCGACCTGGCGCGACGGCCGAGATCGCCGGCCATTTGCAGCGGTTGGCTGGGCTCGGCTGACGTTGCGCAAATCTTTGCAGTTTCATACATTAGCTCAATTGCCATGAACCTCTTTCTGCCCTCCGATCCCCGCCCGGTGCACTTCGTGGGGATCGCCGGTGCGGGGATGAGTGCGCTGGCCATGCTGGCGCTCCGGCGCGGAGTGAGGGTGACCGGGTCCGACCGGGCGCCGGAGGGTGCGCCGGACCTTCCCGGTCTCGGGGCAGTGGTGGTGGCGGGAGCCGCACCGGACCTGGTCCGGGAGGCTCGCGCGGTGGTCGTGAGCGCGGCGATCGCCGCCGACCACCCGGAGTTGCAGCGGGCTCGCGCCCTTGGCGTACCGGTGGTCACCCGGAAGCGGGCGTTGGCCGATCTGGTCGCAGGGCAGGTGACGGTGGCGATCGCCGGGACCCACGGCAAGACCACCACCACGGTCATGACGACCGAGGTGCTGGCGGCCGCGGGGCTCAATCCGACCGGGCTCGCCGGGGGCCGTGTGGCGGCATGGGGAGGTAACGCCCGGATCGGATCGGACCACCTCTTCGTGGTCGAGGCCGACGAATACGACCAGGCGTTCCTCGAGCTGCAGCCGACCGTGGCCGTGGTCAACAATGTCGAGCCCGAGCACCTGGAGTGCTATGGGGGCTCGGTCGATGCGATGGAGGCTGCGTTCGTCCGCTTCGCGAGTGGCGCGCGTCGGGTGCTGGTCGGCACCGACGATCCCGGGGCCGATCGGGTGGCGGAGCGGCTGGCCCCGGCGGTGTGGCGGTTCGGGCCGGGCGCCGGCGATGTGGCTCTCGAGGCGATGTCGCTGGGACCTGATGGCTGCAGCGCCATGGTCCGGTTTCCCGATGGCCGGAGGGTGCCGCTCCGGCTTCCGGTGCCGGGGATGCACAACCTCCGGAACGCGACGGCCGCGATGGGCGTGGCCTGCGCTCTCGAGGCGGATGTTACCGCGGGGGCCGCCGCGCTGGCGCGATTCGGCGGAGTGGGTCGGCGATTCGAACGGGTGGGAGAGAGGGACGGCATCACCGTGGTGGACGACTACGCCCACCACCCTACCGAACTGGCGGCGACGCTGGCGGCGGCACGGCAGGCGTACCCGGGGAGACGGGTGGTAGCGGTCTTCCAGCCGCATCTCTATTCCCGGACCGCCGTGCAGGGCACGGCGATGGGGGAGGCGCTGCGGGCGGCGGATCTGGCCCTCGTGACCGAGGTGTACGCCGCAAGGGAGGCGCCGGTGCCCGGAGTGACAGGCGCGACCGTGGCCCGGGCCGCCGGCAACGCGACCTTCGTCGCCGACCGCTCGGCCCTGCTGGATCGGCTCGCCGCCGAGGTTCGGCCTGGTGACGTGGTCCTGACCCTCGGGGCGGGCGACATCACCGCGCTCGGGCCGATGCTGCTGGCGCGGCTGGGCCAATGAGCCGCCGCGGCCGGATCGCGCTGGCAGCGGTGACGCTGGCGGGTGCCATCGCCGCCATCGTGGCGGTGCCACGGGGCCTCAGGCGGATGGAGTTCTTCCAGGTCCGGCGGGTCGAGGTCTTCGGCGTGAGGTATCTTGAGGCCCGGCAGGTCGCCGCGGCGATGGAACTCCCGAAGGGGGCGAGCCTGTTCGACGACCCCGCTCCGCTGAGCCGGCGGGTGACCGCGATGGCCGGGGTGCAGAAGGCGGAGGTGACCAGGCGCTGGCCGGCGACGCTGGTCGTCCGGGTGACCGAATGGACCCCGGTGGCCCTCAGCCCCGGGGAGGGCCGGCTGGTGATGCTGGATCGGCTCGGCCGGCGGTTGCCGTTCGACCCGACTCGGGCCCCGGCCGATCTGCCGGTTGCCCCGGCCGATCCGGTGGTGGCGCGTGCGCTCCACCGGATCATGGAGGAGTCGCCTTCGCTCTTCGGCCGGATCACCGAGGCCCGTCGCCTCGGGGACGACGTCCTGCTGGAGGCGGATGGCCGGCG
The DNA here is from genome assembly GCA_036390535.1 of Gemmatimonadales bacterium. Classification (GTDB taxonomy): domain Bacteria; phylum Gemmatimonadota; class Gemmatimonadetes; order Gemmatimonadales; family GWC2-71-9; genus SZUA-320. The sequence continues at coordinate 7,677 of DASWBQ010000226.1, forward strand.
GCTGGTGGTTGGCGGCGACGTCGGAGCGACGGACCTGCTCAACCTGCGGGTGACCATGGCCGACCTGGCCCAGAAGGGGATCGACTACCAGGAGCTGGATGCGCGTTATGCCAACCGGGTGTTCGTGCGGGGCTGGAAGGAACTGAAACTGTGACCCAGGTGCAGCGGCTGGTGGCCGGGATCGACCTCGGCACGACCAAGGTGACGGGGATCATCGGCGAGGTGACCGGTGATGCCCGGGCGCCCGGCGTGAAGGTGCTGGGGGTCGGCATCGAGCGCACGGCGGGAATCCGGCGCGGGGTGGTGCGCGACATCGAGGAGACCACGCGGGCCATCGCCAAGGCGATGCGTGACGCCCAGCTGATGGCCGGCGTCGAGGTCGGCACCGTGTACGTCAGCATCTCCGGCGAGCACGTGTCCGGCCGCAACTCGCACGGCGTGGTCTCGGTGACCGGCAGCGAGATCCGTACCGGCGACGTCGCCCGGGTCAATGACATCGCCAGCAACATCTCCTTCGGTCCGGGCCACGAACTGCTGCACGCCATTCCGCAGGACTACATCGTGGACCAGCAGGGCGGGATCACCGATCCGATCGGGATGACGGGGTCACGCCTCGAGGCGGAGGTCTACCTGGTGACCGTGCTCGCCACGGCGCTCCAGAACATCCGCCGCTGCGTCGAGAAGGCGGGCTACCACATTGGGGAGTTCGTGCTCGAGCCGCTCGCGGCCTCGCTCGCCGTGCTCACCCAGGACGAGCGTGACCTCGGCTGTGCCCTGGTCGAACTTGGCGGCGGCTCCACCACGGTGTCGGTCTTCCACACCGGCAAGATCCGGCACTTCAGCTCCCTGATGTTCGCGGGGAGTCACGTGACCAACGACATCGTCCACGGTCTCCAGGTCACCCAGGTCGAGGCCGAGAAGATCAAGCATCGGTACGGGGCCGCCTACGAGCCCCTGGTGGGGGACGATGATACCTTCGAGCTGCCCTCCACGGCGGGGCAGGGGCTCAGGGTGGCGTCCCGGCGGGTGCTTGCGCATATCATTAATGCCCGGCTGCAGGAGGTGCTCGAGCTGGCGCAGGGGGAGGTCTCCCGTGCCGGGTACCAGCAGCACCTGCCGGCCGGTGTGATCCTGACCGGCGGAGCCTCCCAGCTCCCCGGCATCGTCGAGCTGGCCCGGGAGGTGTTCGCCCTCCCGGTCCGTCTCGGGGCGCCGGGCGAGGGGCTGAGCGGCCTGGTGGACAGTGTCGAGTCGCCCCGGATGGCCGTTCCGGCCGGGCTGCTGCTCTACGGCGCCCGGCAGGTGGCGCTGGGGTCCGGGTTCGGCTCCGGCCGCGGCCGGGGCCCGGCGGTGGAAAAAGTGTTCGGTCCCGTCAAGCGTTGGCTGCAGGACTTCTTCTGAGGCATTCCCATGGCTGAATCTCCCGCGTTCCGCTTCGAACTCGAAGAAGGCCCCGCGCAGCGCGCGCGGATGAAGGTCGTCGGCATCGGCGGCGGCGGTGGAAACGCCGTCAACCGGATGATCGAGGAGCGGCTCCAGGGGGTCGAGTTCATCTCGGTGAACACCGACGCCCAGGCGCTGTCCGCCTCCAAGTCGGACCTCAAGCTTCAGATTGGCAAGAAGCTGACCAAGGGGCTGGGGGCCGGCGCCCGACCCGAGATCGGCCGACAGGCCATCGAGGAGAACCGGGACGAAGTCTCCAGGGCGCTCGAGGGGGCCGACCTGGTCTTCGTGACCTGCGGCATGGGGGGTGGCACCGGGACCGGCGCCGCGCCGGTCGTGGCGCAGCTGGCCCGCGACGTCGGGGCCCTGACCGTCGGCATCGTCACCAAGCCGTTCCTCTTCGAGGGGCGGAAGCGGATGAAGCAGGCCGAGATGGGGATCACCGAGATGCGGGCCAACGTCGACACCATGATCGTGGTGCCGAACGAGCGCCTCCTGGCAGTGGTCGGCAAGAACATCCCGTTCCAGGAAGCCCTGAAGAAGGCCGATGAGGTCCTCCTCCACGCCACCCAGGGCATCGCCAGCCTGATTACCAACACCGGCATCATCAACGTCGACTTCGCCGACGTCCGGACGGTGATGCAGAACGGCGGTGCGGCGTTGATGGGGACAGGCGTGGGCCGGGGCGAGAACCGGGCGCTCGAGGCCGCCCAGCAGGCCATCTCGAGTCCGCTGCTCGACAACGTCTCGATCGCCGGCGCGACGGGCGTCCTTATCAACATCATCGGCGGCACCGACCTCACCCTGGGCGAGACCACCCAGATCAGCGACATCATTCACGAGGCGGTCGGCGACGAAGCGGAGATCATCTTCGGCGCGGGCAGCGATCCGGCCATGGAGGGCGAGGTTCGGGTCACCGTGATCGCCACCGGCTTCGACCGTGCCATCGGCAGCCAGCTGATCCAGCCGCCCCTGAGGGGGGTACAGGCCGCCGGTCCGGCGCCCGCCGCGGGCCGGCCAGACGTGGTCCCGATCAACCAGGCCCGGAGGCCCGCGATGGCGACCCCGAAGGCGGCCCCGCCGGTTCCGCGCAGCGCCACGCCGCTGACCGAGATCCCCGACATGGAGATCCCGACCTTCATCCGCCGGCAGATGGACTAGCGGATGCGACGCCTGAAGGTCTCCCTCTCGCTGGCGGTCCTGGGGGCGGCGGCGTTCTTCGCCCTCGAAGAGCGCTGGCCGTGGTCGCGACTCCAGGTGGCCAGCCCGATCGTGGTCTCTTCAGCCTTCACGGAGCACGCCGATACCCTGAAGCCGGGCGAGACCCTGCAGCAGCTCTTCCTGCGGCAGGGCCTGATGTCGTTCGATATCAGCCGGCTCTTCGGCGAGGGCGGGCTTGATCCCCGCCGCCTCCGCGCCGGGCTGGTCTTCAACTTCCGGCGGGCGGTGGGCGACTCCGAGCCGAGCGAAGTGGCCGTCCGCACCAGCCCCGACCATCGGCTCCATATCGAGCGGGATCCCGATGGCTGGGACCTCGAACGCCAAGACATCGCCTGGGCCACCGACCAGGTGCCGCTCGGCGGGCGGATCGACCACTCCCTCTACGTGGCCCTTGATGCCGCGGTCGATGACGCCGTGCTCGACGCCGGCGAGCGGATGAAGCTGGCCTGGGATCTCGCCGACGTCTTTGCGTGGAATGTCGACTTCACCCGGGACATCCAGCCCGGCGACCGCTTCTCCGTCGTGGTGGAGCGACGGGTCTCCGAGGAGGGGGAACAGCGCTATGGGCGGGTGCTGGCCGCCGAGCTGACCGTTTCCGGCAAGCGCCTGACCGCGTACCGGTTCGAGCAGGACGGGAAGAACGGCTTCTACGATGCGTCCGGGAACTCGCTCCGCCGGGCCTTTCTTCGCAATCCGGTCCAGTTCCGCCGGATCAGCTCCGGCTTCAGCCGCGCCCGCTTTCACCCCGTCCTGCAGGTGTACCGGCGCCACGCCGGGATCGACTACTCGGCCAGCCCTGGGACTCCCGTGCTGGCGGCCGGTGACGGAACCGTCGTGCGGGCCGGCTGGTCGGGCGGCTACGGCAACCTGGTCGAAGTCCGGCACCGGAACGGAGTGACCACCAGGTACGGGCACCTTCGCGGCTTCGCCGCCGGCCTCCGCAGCGGCACCCGGGTCGCCCAGGGTGACGTAGTCGGCTACGTCGGCTCGACGGGTCTGTCGACCGGGCCGCATCTCCACTACGAGTTCCTGGTCAACGGCCGCCAGCAGGACCCCCGCGCTCTTCGCGACGCGGACGGACCGCCGATTCCCGAGGCGGACCGCGCCACCTTCGAGCAGGTGCGCGCCCGGTACGCCGGGATGCTCGCCGCCGCCTCCGCCAGTACGGCCCGACTGGGCGACTGAAGTCCGGTGCCCCGACGCGCCAGGGGCCGCCTTCTCCCATGCTGGTGATCCTCGTCGTCGTCGCGGCCGCCTTCCTCCTGGCGGCCGCGGGCTATTTCGCGCTCGGATGGCGACAGCACCTGGTGCCACTGGCATTCCGGGCGCTGGCCTGGGCGTCGATGGGGCTGTTGCTCGTCAATCCTGGGTGTCGTGAGGCCGGCGCTCCCGAGCGCCCGCTGGTGCTCCTTGACGCTTCCCTCAGCATGACGGCGGCGGGTGGGCGCTGGGACGAAGCGCTCGACTCCGCCCGGCAGTGGGGAGAAGTGCGCCCCTTCGGTGATCCGGAACGAGCGCTCGACACCATCCCGGACGCGGGGACCACCCGGCTGGCGGAGGCACTGGAAGCGGCCCGCGCGACCGGTCGTCCGGTGGTGGTCGTCACCGATGGCGAAGTCGAGGACGCGGCGTGGCTGGGCGCTGTCGGCCAGCCGTCGGTGCGTCTCTTCCCCAGGGCCGTTTCCGCCGGCGTGGCCCTGACCCGGGTCGAGGCTCCCGCCCGCATCACCGGGCGGGACACCCTGCGGGTGCGGGCCTCGGTCCGGGCGGTGGGCATCGGATCCCGTCGGCTGCCCGTCTCGCTCTCCCTGGACGGCCGGGAACTCGCCCGTGCCACCGCGGAGTTCGGCGGGGACGGCGAAACCGAGGTCACCCTTCAGGTGCTCCCCGGTCTGATTCCGGTCGGGGACCGGGTCCTCCAGATTGCGGTCGCCGACACGGTTGACGCGGAGACGCGCGACAACGCCCGGTCGCTGCTGCTGGTGGTCACTGAGCTGCCGGGCGTGGTGCTCCTGGCCGCGCCGGGGGATTGGGACGCGCGCTTTCTGCTGCGCAGCCTGGGGGGCGTCACCGACCTTCCGGTCGAGGGCTACGTCCAGCTCGAGCGCAATGCCTGGCGCCGGATGGCTGACCTGGCCCCGGTCGGCGAGGCGGCGGTCCGCGAGGCGGCGGCAGGTGCCGACCTGCTAGTGGTTCGGGGGACCCCACCCGTCGGGGCGTTGCGAGCCGGGCGCGGCGTCCTGGAATTGCCGGGGTCCGCGCCGGGGGATCGTCCCGGCGACTGGTACCTGTCCGAGGGGTCCGGGGGCCCGATCCCGGGAAGCCTCGCGGGGTTGCCGCTGGATTCGTTCCCCCCGGCGACCGCAGTCGCGCTGCTGCCTCCCGGAGACCCGCCAGCCTGGGTCGGGCTCATCGCCCAGCTCGGGCGTCGCGGGACTCCCCGACCGGCACTGGCCGGATACCAGGAACCGCGTGGTCGCCGGGTGGTGCTCCTGGCCGACGGGCTCTGGCGCTGGGCCTTCCGGGGCGGCTCCAGCGAGCAGGCCTACCGGGCGCTGGTCGCATCGACGGTGGACTGGCTCCTCGCGGTGCCGGAAGCCGCGAGGGGCGCCGCGAGGCCCGTGCGGCCGGTGGTGGCTCGAGGCAGGCCGGTGGTCTTCAGCCGGGCCCCGAGTGACACCGCACGGAGCCTGCCGGTCCGCCTGCAGAGGGAGGACGGCGCCGTGGCGGAGGATACCCTCCGGTTCGGGGCGGATGGCCAGGGCGTGCTCCGCGTGGAGCCAGGCAGCTACCGCTACGCCCTGGCGGATGGAGCAGAGGGGCGTTTCATCGTCGAGACGTGGTCGGCGGAGTGGTTCCCCGGCCCGATTACGTTGCAGCAGCACGAGGCGGCGGCTCAGCCTCGCGGGGGCGTGCGGGGCCTGCGCGAGGCGTGGTGGCTTTATGCCCTCGGGATTCTGGCCTTCTGTGGCGAATGGGTGGTGCGGCGGCGCAGGGGATTGAAGTGAAAAGTGAAAGAGTGAAGGGTGAAGAGTGAAGAGTGAAAGGGTGATGGGAGGCAAAACCGGTGGCTGAACGGGTAACTGCGGCGAAGCAGCTCGGCTTCTGGGGCAAGCTCAAGCGGCTGGCGCTGACCGACGTCGGCGCGCTGGTGCGCGGGCTCAAGGCGGGCGATGTCGAGCAGATGGAGCGGCTCATGCTGGAGGCGGATTTCGGGCTCCCGGCCACCGCCGATCTGGTGGATTTCCTGGAGGCCGAGATTCGCAAGGGGAAGCTCAAGACCGAAGCCGACCTGCGCACCGGCCTCGAGGGGCGGATTGCGGGGATGCTCGCGGGGCCGGACCAGCCGGGCACGCTCGCCAGGGCAGCCTCCGGGCCGACCGTGGTGCTGTTCGTGGGGGTCAATGGCGTGGGGAAGACCACCACCGTGGCCAAGGTGGCCCAGCGGCTCCGCGACCAGCGCCACAGCGTTCTTCTGGTCGCCGCCGACACCTGGCGCGCTGGCGCCATCGCCCAGCTCGGCGTCTGGGCGGAGCGCCTCGGAGTGGAGTGCGTCTCAGGGGCGCAGGGCGGCGATCCGGCCGCGGTGGCCTTCGATGGCGCCGACGCGGCGGTCTCCCGCGGGGTGGAGTACCTCCTGGTGGACACCGCCGGACGTCTGCATACCCAGGAAGGGCTGATGGACGAGCTGCGCAAGGTCGCCCGGGTGGTCGGCCGGAAGGTGCCCGGGGCGCCGCACGAGACCCTGCTGGTCCTCGACGGGTCCGTCGGCCAGAACGCCGTGCAGCAGGGCCGGCTCTTCAAGCAGGCGGTCCCGCTCACCGGTCTGGTGGTGACCAAGCTCGACGGCACTGCGCGCGGCGGTGCGGTCGTCGCGCTGCGGCGCGAGCTGGACGTGCCGATCCGGTTCCTCGGCCGCGGCGAGAGCGCCGCCGACCTCACCGTGTTCGATCCCGCCGCCTTTGCCTCGGAGCTGCTCGCGGAGTGACCCTCCGGCTCGACACCCCGGTCAAGTTCCTCAAGGGTGTCGGCGAGCGCCGCGCCGAGGCCTTCGAGCGGCTCGGCGTCCGCACGGTGCAGGATCTTCTCTGGCACCTCCCGTTCCGCTACGTCGACGCCTCGTCGGTCACCCCGATCGCGCGGGCGCAGGTCGGCATGGAGGTGGCCTGCATCGGGCAGGTCGTCAGCAAGGGCGTCCTCCCCACCCGGAAGGGTCTCCGGATCTTCCATGCGGTCCTCCGCGATGCCAGCGGCCTGATCGAGTGCGCCTGGCCGGGCCAGGCCTACCTCGACCGAACCATCGAGGTGGGACAGGTGCTGCTGGTGGCGGGGCCGGTGCGGTTCTATCACGGTCGCCAGCTGGCTCCGCGGGAGCTCGTGGTGCTCGCCGACGCCGATGCCGGCGGCACCGCCGACGTGATCGGGAAGGGAAAGGTCCTGCCGGTTTATCCGGCCACCGAGGGGCTGAGCCACAAGATCATCCGCGGCCTGATCGACCGGCACCTCGAGGACCTGCTGCGACTCTCGGCCGAAGCCCTGCCCGCGGCGGAGATCGACCGCCTCGGGCTCATCCCGATCGGCGAGGCCCTTCGGGCGGTCCACCGGCCCGCCACGCTGGACGAGGCCGAAGCGGGACGCCGCCGGCTCGCGTTCGACGAACTCCTCGACCTGCAGCTGATGCTGAGCCGGGCGCGCCTCCTGGCCCGCCGCGGCCGGGCCGGGATCCGCTTCGAGGTGAAGCGGACCCTTACCACCCAGCTCAGGGAGGCCCTGCCCTGGGACCTGACCGGCGACCAGAAGCAGGCCCTCCGCGAGATCACCGCGGACATGACGTCGCCGGAACGCATGCACCGTCTCCTCATGGGCGACGTCGGCACCGGCAAGACGGTGGTGGCGCTGTTCGCTATGCTGCTCGCGCGCGAGAACGGCTACCAGGCGGCGATGATGGCGCCGACCGAGCTGCTGGCCGAACAGCACGCCGCCACCCTCACCCGGCTGCTGGCGCCTCTGGGCATCGTGCCGGAACTGCTGCTCGGCCGGATGACGGCCGGTGAGAAGGCCGCGGTACGGCAGAGGATCGCCGCCGGGGGAGCCGGCATCGTGGTGGGAACCCACGCGCTCTTCCAGGACCAGGTGATCTTCCAGAAGCTCGGCCTGGCGGTGATCGACGAGCAGCATCGGTTCGGGGTGGAGCAGCGCGCGGCGCTGATCGGGAAGGGCGAGGGGCCCGACGTCCTGCTGCTCACCGCGACGCCGATCCCGCGGTCCCTGGCGCTGACCCGGTACGGCGACCTCGACGTCTCGGTGCTGCGGGAGCGGCCGCCGGGGCGGGGCACCATTCGCACGGCGGTCCGGGGTCCGTCCCAGCGCGACAAGGTGCTCGGCTTCGTGCATGACCGCTGCGCCGATGGCGGGCAGGCCTACATCGTCCTGCCGGTAATCGAGGAATCGGAGCGGGTCGACCTGCGGGCCGCCACGGTGATGGCCCAGCAGCTGGGCGAACGCTGGCCCGACCTGTCGGTGGGCCTGGTGCACGGGCGGCTCAAGGCCGAGGAACGGGACGCCGTGATGCGGCGGTTCCGCGCCGGAGAAGTGCAGGTGCTGGTGGCCACGACGGTCATCGAGGTCGGCATTGACGTGTCCAAGGCCACCCTCATGGTGATCGAGCATCCGGAGCGGTTCGGGCTGGCCCAGCTGCACCAGCTGCGGGGACGGGTGGGCCGGGGCACCGGGGAAAGTCACTGCATCCTGCTCTCACCGGGCCACGTGCCCCCCCGGCTCAAGGCCTTCGCGGCGACGGAGGACGGTTTCCGGATCGCGGAACTCGACCTCATGGAGCGGAAGCAGGGCGACCTGCTGGGCCAGCGGCAGTCGGGATCGGAGGAGATCCGGCTGGCGCGATTCCCGGACGATGCCGACCTGCTGGAGCAGGCCCGGGGGCTGGCCCGCGACATCCTCGATGCCGACCCCGCTCTGGAGAAGAAGGAACACGCCGCGCTCCGGTCCCGGACACTGGCGCGCTACCCGCGCGGGGAGGTGCTGTTCAGGATCGGGTAACCCGGAACCGCTCCATCAGCGCCGGGTCGGTGCGCATCGGCCGGCCGGTCTGCCGGTTGATGGAGGCCCAGACGGTGCGGCAGGTGACCAGCAGCTCCATCGTGTCGTGCTTCCGGATCTCCACGAACCGCTCCGACGTGACCCCGGAGACCGTCCCGATCCAGGTGCGTGCCACCAGCCGGTCTCCGGCGATCGCGGGCTTCTTGTACTCGATTTCGTGGCGCACCGCGACCCAGGCCTGCAGCGCCGTCTCCTCCGGGGTGGAGACCGCAAACCAGTGGGCCTTGGCCACGTCCTGGATCCAGGAGAGGTAGACCACGTTGTTGACGTGGCCCAGTTCGTCCATGTCGGCCTCGGTGGCGGTGATCGCCATGGCGAACGCCGCGGGAGGAACCGCCTCACTCACGGGCGGCCGTCCCACCCCGGCCCGCGCAGGACCTTCCCGGGCCTGGCGCCCGTGTACTGGCCCCCCTCCAGCACCGGGACGCCGTTGACGATCACGGCGGCGATCCCTTCCGAGGCCTGGGCGGGCTCGGCGAAGGTGGCTCGGTCACGGATGCGATGGGGGTCGAAGACTACGATGTCCGCCGCCAGGCCCGGGGACAGGCGGCCCCGGTCGTAGGCGCCGATCTCGTTGGCCGCGACGGCCGTGGCCCGGTGGACCGCTGCCTCCAGTGACAGTGCGCCGAGTTCCCGGACATACCGGGCGAACAGCCTGGGGAACGCCCCGTAGGCGCGGGGATGGACGCTGATGTCGGTACCCGCCGGGCCGGCGTCGGTATCGAAGGCGGTGAACTCCTGCTGCATCGCCCTGATCTTGTTGGCCTCCGACATGCTCTGCGGCATCGCGAAGGCTTCCCCGCGGGCCAGGTCGAAGAAGACCTCCCAGGGGTCCTTGCCCGTCTGACGGGCCATCGCCGCGATGCTGGAGCCGTTCCACTGGGAGTAACGCTGGTCGCGGGTCACCGCCACGATTCGATCCCAGTCCCTGCCCGCGTGGGCGAACCAGTTCTCCCACCCGCCGAGGGACTCCATCTCGCCACGCATCGTGTCGCGCACCGCGGCATTCTCCAGCTTCCTGAGCAGCGCGGCCTGCCCCTCGGCGGCATGGCGGGGGTGGAGGAGGGCCCGAATGCCCAGGCCATTGTTGACGTAGGGGTAGACGTCGACGCCGACGTCCTGGCCGGCGGCCCGGGCTGCCTTGATGCGTCCGAGGGCGAGGTCCATCTTGGGCCAGTTGGCCTGGCCGGCCGTCTTCAGGTGGTAGATGTGCACCGGGGTGTTGGCGGCCTTGCCGATCCGGAGTGCCTCGTCGATCGCTTCCAGCAGCCGGTCGCCCTCGTTCCGCATGTGGGTGAAGTACCGGCCGCCGTAGCCTCCCGCCACGGCCGCGAGGGCCGCGATCTCCTCTTCGGAGGCATAAATGGCCGGGGGATAGATCAGGGAGGTGGAGACGCCGATGGCGCCCGCTTCCATGGCCTCCCGGACCATCCCCTTCATCCGGTCCAGTTCTGCGGGAGTGGCCTGGCGGTCGGTGTCACCGATCACGATCCGCCGGACCTGGGTGTGGCCGACCGTCTGAGCCACGTTCATCGGCATCCCCGCGCTTTCGAGGGCACGGAAGAACTCCCGCATCGTGGTCCAGCCCCGCCGGGCCGCGGCCTCCCCCGCCAGAGGCGCGTCGGAACCACCCTCGCCGGCGTTGAGGGTCGTGATCCCCTGGGTGAGGAGGTTCATCGCCGTGGTGGGGTCCCGGAGGAAGGGCGCCCCGGTCTGGCCCATCAGGTCGATGAAGCCCGGCGCGACCACCATCCCGGCGGCATCGATCACCCGCCGGGCCCGGCCCGGATCGAGCCGCCCGATGGCTGCGATCCGGCCGTCCCGGACGGCGAGGTCGGCATGGTACGCCGGGGCGCCGGTGCCGTCCACGATCCGGCCTCCCCGAAGGAGGAGGTCCCAGTCCGGGGCCTGGGCGCGGAGCGGACCGGCGGCCAGCAGGGCGAGGAGCGACAACCAGGACCGGCGCATACCGACCTCGTGAGGAGTTGAGGGTGCCCAGGCGCTATATTTTGACGGTTCCCCAGAGGAGAACTCGTGACCCGGATCGGCGTCTTTGGCTGGGGGGTCGTGGCCCCCAAGTCCCCAAACATAGACACCTTCGCGGCCAATCTCGCCTCGGCGGAGACCTGGCTCACGCCCTTCAACGGCTTCGGGCCCGACAACTTCATGGTCGGCGCCCCGGACTTCGATTTCGCGGCCTACCGGCCATGGATCGAGGAGAGGTATCCGCCGAGCCGGTATCGCCAGCTGACCGAGAAGCTCGGCTCACCGACCCTCTTCGCGGTCGCGGCCTGGATTCAGGCGCTGGGACAGAACCCCGGACTCGAGGACGAGCTCAAGCGGCTCGACACCCTGACCCACGTGTACGTCGGGACCGGGATGGGAGACATCCCGACGGTCTCCAGCGTCACCCTCTCCGTCTATCACGCCCAGCGCCGCTGGGACCGGTTCTGGACCGAGCCGGTGCGGAACACGGCCTACCGACGCTGGCTCGATGCCGGCCGGCCGGGCGAGGGTATTCCCGTGGACCCGGCCGGCGTCGGACCGGATCTCCGCGACCAGACGGAGAGCGCCTGGTGGCATTTCTGGGCAGGGCAGTCCCCCGAACTGCACCAGTACCTGGCGGAACTGCGCGACATCGAGGCGGGTAACGTCGAGGGGCTCGACATCGAGAAGAGCAAGCTGGCGATGCTCAAGCACAAGCAGCGCCTGGTGGACCGGCTCCAGGAGAAATGGGGCGCGCCCGAGCCGCCGTGGAAGGCGGCCTCACCCAACATCATCTGGAACATCCACAACACGCCGTCGTCGCAGATCTCGATGCTGGGCAAGTACCGGGGCTTCAGCTTCGCCCCGATCGGCGCCTGCGCCACCTTCGGTGTCTCCCTCAAGCTGGCGATGGACGCGATCCGGCACGGGGAGGCGAAGGCGGTGATCGTGGGAGCCACAGAGTCCTACCCCGACCCCACAGTGGTCGGCGGGATGTACGCCGGCCGGGTGCTCGCCGCCGACGGCGCCGTCTCCATCCCTCTCGACGGCCTCCGCGGTACCCACATCTCGGGCGGTTCCTGCGTCTGGGTCGTGGGAGATTGGGACCATTTCACCGGCCTCGGATTCAAGCCGCTGGGCATGGAGCCGCTCTCGGTGGGAGTCAGCAACGACGCCCACCACATCATCACGCCCAGCCGGGAAGGGCCCATCATCGCCATCAAGGACGCTCTCCGCCAGGCAGGCGTCCGGCCCGAGGAGCTGGTCTCGTGGGACCTCCATGCCACCGCGACCCCCGGCGACTTCCTCGAGGTCGAGAATCTCCGGACCGTGGTGCCCGGTTCCGTCCTGGTGACCGCTCGGAAGGGCACCTTCGGGCACGGCATGGGCGTCGGGGGCGGCTGGGAGCTCACCGCGCAGTACCTCGGCTTCCAGCAGGGTGCGCTCCATCCCACCCCCCTCAAGCCAGAGCAGCTGCATCCTGCCATCCGCGGGGTGCACGAACTCTTCGTGTTCGACACCGCCTGCCAGGTCAAGCCAGGCCCCGCCGGCAAGCTGGCCATGGGGGTGGGCGGAGTGAACTCCTGCGTGATCTCGCGGCCGATCTAGTCGGAAGGTCGCAAGTCGGAAGGTCCGAAGTTCGGAAGGGGCCCCGGTCAATGGAGCCCCTTCCGACTTTCCGATCGTCCGACCTGCCGTCCTACGCCGAGGGGTCCGCCGTGTAGCCCAGGTAGGTCAGGACGATGATGAACACGATGATGGCGATGCCGGCCCAGAAGAACAGCCGGCTGGGCTTCGCTCCCGGCTTGGGCCGGTCCAGGAATGGCACCAGGAACAGGAACAGGCCGCCCAGGGCGAAGGCCATGATACCCACCGCCTCCCCCTCGAAGATGAAGATGTGGGCCGGCAGGTATTTCAGGCTCTGGAACATGAACATGAAGTACCACTCCGGCTTGATCCCCGCCGGCGCCGGGGCGAACGGATCGGCTTTGGGACCGAGTTCGGTCGGGATGAACGCCGCCAGGCCGGCCAGGATGGCCAGGGCGATGAGCCACCCGACCAGGTCCCGCAGGAAGAAATTGGGGAAGAACGGCATCGACCGCCTGGGCCCCGGGGCCTTCTCGACGTGCTCGGGGACGCTCATGCCATGCCGCTGGACCAGATAGACGTGGAGCGCAAGCAGCGTGACCGTGACGGCGGGCAGGATGGCCACGTGGATGGCGTAGAAACGGGTCAGGGTAGCGCCCGTCACGTCGTCGCCGCCGCGCAGGACCCGCAGCAGGAAGTCGCCGACGAACGGCACCACGGCGATGATCTGGGTGCCGACGCGGGTGGCGAAATAGGCCAGCTCGTTCCACGGCAGCAGGTACCCCGTGAAGCCGAAGGTCATGGCCAGCACTAGCAGGAGGACGCCGGTCATCCAGGTCAGGTCCCGCGGCGGGGCGTAGGCCCGGACCAGCATCACGCTGAAGAGGTGGAGGAACAGCGTGAAGATCATCAGGTTGGCTGCCCACGAGTGGATCGACCGGATCAGCCACCCGAACTGGACCTCGGCCATCAGGAACTGGACCGATTCGTAGGCCGCCTCGGCGCTGGGCCGATAGTAGAACAGCAGCAGTATCCCAGTGGCGATCTGGACCATGAACAGGAACAGCGTCATGCCTCCCAGGTAGTACCAGATCGTGTGGCCGTGGACCGGCACTTCCTTCTTCCGGGCCATCGCCCGGAGCGGCGCCAGGCCGATCCGGTCGTCGAGCCACGATCCGAACGATGTCAGGGCCCCGCGGACTCGGCTCATGGTCAGTCTCCCTTGCTCACCACGATCTGGTCGCCACGGACGTTCACCACGAAGGCGTCGAGCGGCCGCGGGGGCGGCCCGGCGACGTTGGTGCCGTTGAGGTCGAAGTGACCGTTGTGGCAGGCGCACCAGAGTTCGCTGAGGTCGGCCCGGTACTGCACGATGCAGCCGAGATGGGTGCAGGCGGCCGAGAAGGCGCGGAGTTCCCCGGCCGGGGTGCGGAGCACGATGCCCGCCCGGTTGCCGAACTTGAAGATCTTGGCCGAATTGGCCTCGAGCTCGTCGGGGGCGAAGGGCAGGGTGACCGAAGAGGCGGCGGACTCGCCGCCCTCGGGCGGCACCAGGTAGCGGATCACCGGGTAGACGATCGAGGCCAGAAAGCCCCCGCCGCTGATCCGGAGCAGCCAGGCGGAGAGAGAGGTCCCGGCCAGCCGGTCCAGGAAGGTCCGGCGCGAGGATCCCGGGGACTGCGGTGCGTGGCTCATTCGCGCCCTCCAGTGGTCGACGGGGTACCGGCGTCGGCGGTTCCAGCAGCCTCGATCTGGCGGATCTTCAGGACCAGTCCGAAGATCAGCAGCAGGATGATCCCGGTCGAGATGCCCAGCCCGACCCGGCGGAAACGGAGGTTCTCGAGGGCGGCGTGGCCCCGGCTGATGGCCGCCGTGGCGATCTCCCATCCAGCCCCGGCGTGCTGGTTCACGGAGTCAGGCTCGAACGTGTGGATCGCGGCGCGGGCCTGCAGCAGGGCCGAGGTGGCGCTTTCGAGCTCGAACTGCGCCTGGCTCACCTCCATCCCGGCGCGCTCGGCCACGGTCAGCAGCGACTCCGCCGTGAAGATGCCGCGGTGGAGGGAGTCGATGGCGCCCCGCATCGCGGCGGCCATCAGCGCCCCGTCGTCGCCCTCGCTGTGGCACTGTCCGCAGATGCTTCCCTCGGCGACGCTCAGGGCGGTGTCGGTGGGGACGGCCACCTCGTGGTTGCTGTGGCACCCGACGCATCCGGCCACCGCCATTTCCTCGAAGGCGGCCGCGTGCCGGCTGTTGGCGTAGTATTCGGCCATGACCGAGTGACACTGCCCGCAGACGTTGGCGACCGACGCTACTCCCGGGGGAGCCGCCCCGTGGTTGCCGTGGCAGTCGTTGCAGGTCGGGGCGGATCGGTCACCGCCCTCGGACAGGGCCCGCCAGTGCACGCTCTTCCGGTAGCCGTCGAACTGGTCGGTGGCGATCCCATAGGATTGCATGTACTCCGCGCTGGCGTGGCACTGGCCGCAGGTCTGGGCCACGTTCAGCGGGTTGACGCTGGAGCGGGTGTCACCCGGCGGCAGGATCTGGTGGGCCGGGTGGCAGCTGGAGCACGTCGCGACCTTCGGGTCCCCTTTGAGGAGCCGCTGCCCGTGGACCGACGAGGAATACTCGGTCACCTGGTCCACCCTGAGGGTCGGGTTGAACCGGCGCATGAAGGCGGCGTCTGAATGGCACCGTCCACAGGCCTGGAGGATCTGGCGCCCGGCTGGCCGGCCAATGTAACCCCGGCCGGGTGCCTTGGCGGAGAGATCGTTCCGGGTCGGATCTCCCCCATGGCAGTCGACGCACCCGAAGCCCTTGGCGGCGTGAACGTCGTCCTGGTAGGCCCTGGCCGGTCCGGCGAGGGCACTGTCCGGCAGGGTCAGGTGGCAGGTGACGCAGCCGCTGGGGGAGGGAGTGGCCTGGGAGGCTGCGTCGGTGGTTCCCAGCCCGAGTGCGCTGACGGCGATCAGCGCTCGGAATGCCGACCGCAAGGTGTGCCAGTGGGTCATGTTCCGCGTTCCCGCGTCGGAGGTTCGCCGGGGGGCGGCATGGCTCCGCGGCGCCCAGCCCAACCGCCGGCCGGGAGGCCGGCGGTCCATCCACCGTACGATTCAGGTCCTGGACTGCTATGGCTTCGAGAGGGTCTTCACGTAGGTCACCAGGGCGGCAACCTCTTCGGGCTTCAGGGTGTCGTACTTCGGCATCTTCTTCTCGCCCTTGACGATGATCTCGGTCAGCCGGGCGTCCGTGAACTCTCCCATGCGCTTGGCGTCGGTCAGGTCGCCCACCGTCAGTTTCATCGTCTTGGCGGCCGAGCCGTCCCCCTTGCCTTCGGGGCCGTGGCACTTGGCGCACTTCGACTTGTACAGAGCCGCCGCGTCCTGGGCGAAAGCTTCACCCGGCGTCGCCATCGCGGCGAGCAGCAGGGCACCGACCGCCAGCAGTGGAGCAATCCTCATGGTTCTCGCCTCCTCGGGGGATGGAACAGACAGGCCAGGCTCGCCGGGCGCACCGTGCGCCTCACCGGTACGTAACATACTCTGACGCCACGCCTCAGCCAGCCTCGCTGCCCTTGATCGTCTTCAGGTCGTGACAGGCCTCGCAGCCCTTGGTGCCCCGGGCCGACTTCTCGTAGTGTCCGGCCGCCTGGGCGACGTGGCAGGTCGCACAGGTCTGCCAGGTCCAGCGGGTCACCTCCTGGGCGGCTTCGTGGCAGGCCGAACAGGGGGGCTCTGCCGCATGGATTTCCCCGGCCAGCCCGTCGTGCTTGCCCTTGATGTCGCCCGGGTGGCAGGAGGCGCAGCTCCGACCGCTCGCGGCGTGGTGCTGCTGGTGGCAATCGGTGCAGCTGAAGG
>DASWBQ010000227.1:0-2981 GCA_036390535.1 Gemmatimonadales bacterium
GTAGAAGTTGTGGGCGACGGTATCGGCTGCGAGGTGGGAGAGGTACCCGATCCCGAAGGCTTTCAGGGCGTCGTTGGGCGCCTCCCCCAGGACCTCCTCGCCCACATGCCAGTAGTGCGAGTGCCGGCCCGGGGGCACGTACCGCTTGGCGAGCGAGATGTCCGGGGCGATGGTCCCGTAGAGAAAATCGTAGGGGAAGGCGTGGAGGAGATCCGCCACCTGCGGGGGCAGGAGGTGGAGGTTCGCGAGGATGGTTTCGCCGAGCCAGATGTGGGTGCCGGGCGTCCAGGCCCAGGCGGGGTCGGCCCCCCAGAGGAGGCCGGCGAGGGCGATGACCGCGAACGCGGCAATCACCCGGCCGGCTGTCACCGGCGACCTCGCAGGAACAGACGCCGCAGCCGGCCGATCACGCTGGTGCCGGTGCGGAAACTCCGGACCCGGGAGGCGACGTCCAGGGCCGTGTCGGTGACCTCCTCCTGCATCACCTCCGCCAGCGCGTCGAGGTCGGACAGCCTGCGCCTGGCCCGGCGCAGGCCCCGGTCCACGTCGACCCGGACCCGGTGGCTCGTCTCGATGACCGCCTCGACCTCGTGCTGCAGCTTGGCCACCAGCACCCGTCCCTCTCCGGCGGCTTCGCGCAGGCTGCGGAGCGTCGGGTCGAGTTCGGCCCGGAGCTCGACGATCTCCTTCCGGAGGGCGTGGACCGCCGTGGCCACTCCCTTGCCCATCAGGGCGACAGCGGCCGCGATGACGATGAAAGCGAGCGCGATGATCACCAGCGAAATCGCGCCGACGGGGCCGACCCAGGCCGCTTCGAGGGCCAGCAGGCCCGGGGCCGGCAGGAGGAGGGCGTGAGGCATCACCCGGAAAATAACCGTGGATCGGCCGCCGTGCCGCTTGACGGGATCGCGCCGCCGCCGCGAGGTTTGCGCCATGCCGGAACGCTTCCTCGTCCGAGGTGGTCGCCCCCTGGCCGGATCGATCCGGCCCGCAGGCAACAAGAACGCCGCCCTACCCATCGTCGCCGCCACCCTTCTGGCCGACGGCCCGGTGGACCTCACCAACGTCCCCCGGATTCGGGACGTGGAGGCGCTGCTCGCGATCCTCGGGCATCTCGGCGCCTCGGTTGAATGGACCGGTCCCAACGCGGTCCGGGTCGACACCCGGGGCGCCCAGAACCGGCCCCTCGACCCGGGGCTGTGCGCCCGGATCCGGGCCTCGATCCTGCTGGCCGGTCCGCTCCTCGCCCGCTTCGGCAAGGTGCAGCTGCCGCCGCCGGGCGGCGACGTGATCGGCCGCCGCCGGGTCGACACCCACGTGCTCGCACTGGAGCAGCTGGGCGCCACCGTCTCGGTGGGGAGCCGCTACGAGATCGAGGCCCGGCACCTCACCGGGGCCGATATCTTCCTCGACGAGCCCAGCGTCACCGGGACGGAGAACGCCCTCATGGCGGCCGTCATGGCCCGGGGTCGGACGGTGCTCCGGAACGCCGCTTCCGAGCCGCACGTGCAGGACCTGGCGAGGGTCCTGGTGTCGATGGGCGCCCAGATCGAGGGGATCGGCACCAACACCTACGTCGTCGAGGGAGGGCGAGCCCTGCATGGTGCCTCCTACGAGATCGGTCCCGACCACATCGAGATCGGCAGCTTCATCGGGCTCGCCGCGGTGACCAACAGCGAAATCGTCATCGAGGGCGTCCGCGGCGACGAGTTGCGGAGCATCCTGGTGGGGTTCGATCGGCTGGGCGTGCGTCCGCGCCTCGAGGGGAACCGGCTGCACGTCGACGCCAACCAGGAGCGCCGGGTGCGTCCGGACCTGGGGGAGCACATCCCCAAGCTCGAGGATGGCCCCTGGCCGGCCTTTCCTGCCGACGTGATGTCGATCGCCCTGGTGACCGCCACCCAGTGCGAAGGGCTCATCCTGATCTTCGAGAAGATGTTCGAGTCGCGGCTCTTCTTCGTCGACAAGCTGATCGGTATGGGAGCCAGGATCGTCCTCTGCGATCCTCACCGGGCTGTGGTCGCCGGACCATCGCGCCTCCGGGCCGCCCAGGTCGAGTCGCCCGACATCCGGGCGGGGATGGCCATTCTCCTCGCGGCGCTCGCCGCGGAGGGGGAGAGTACCATCAACAACATCGGCCAGATCGACCGGGGCTACGAACGGATCGACGACCGCCTCCGGGCCCTCGGGGCCGACATCGTCCGCGTGGATGCCTGAGGAGCGGCTCCGCGAATCAGCTCGCGAAGGTATTCCTCCGAGGCTCGAGTTGGCGCCGTGGCGGGACCGCTGGGGCCTCGTCGCGGGGGTCACGACCCGCGGCGGTGACGACACCTCGCCATGGGACATGGGGTTCGCGGGCACGGCGCCGATCGGGCAGGTCCTCCCGCGCTGGCATGCTCTGGTGGCGTCCTGCGCTCCCGCGAAGGCCATCGTCGCGGCGCGCCAGGTCCACGGCCGCGAGGTCCGATGGCACCCGGCCGGGGAGGATGACGGAGTCCGCCTGCTGGAGGGAGTGGACGGGCACGCCACCGCCGTCCCTCGCCTGCTCCTCGGCGTCACGGTGGCGGACTGTGTTCCCGTCTATCTCGCCGACCCCGTCCAGCGGCTGATCGCCCTGCTGCACGCGGGGTGGCGCGGCACCGCCGCCGGCATCCTGGATGCCGGCATTGCCCTCCTGGTGAGCCACGGGGCGCGGGTCGCCGACCTGGTCATGCACGCCGGGGTCGGCATCTGCGGTGCCTGCTACGAAGTCGGCCCCGAGGTACTCGCCACCTTCGGGATCGCCTCGGCAGGCCGGCCCGGCCACCTGGATCTCCGGTCGGAACTGGCGCGACGGGCCAGAGCGGCGGGCATCCGGGCGCCGACCGTCAGCCCCTGGTGTGCGGCGCACGACCGGCACCTCTTCTTCAGTCACCGGGCGTCGGGCGGGGCGGGGGGACGCATGGTTGCCTACCTCGGGCTCCTGTCCTAGCTTCGGGCCA
>DASWBQ010000228.1:0-3475 GCA_036390535.1 Gemmatimonadales bacterium
ACGAGTGCCCGATCCCGGAGCCGCCTCCCTACTCGACCTCCCCCGACTCGGAGATGTACCGCGAGGCGATGGAACTGATCGAGCTCAAGAGGGAGCTCACGCCGGAGCACAAGGCGATCAGCCTGTACTGGGCGGACAACCCCGGCGAAACGGCGACGCCGGCGGGCCACTGGACGGCCATCGCCAGCCAGCTCACCAGCCAGCGGGGCTTGAGTGCGGAAGCGGCCGCCAAGCTGTTCCTGGTCGGTTCCGCGGCCCAGGCCGACGCCTTCATCGCCACATGGGGCTACAAGTACCAGTACAACCAGATCCGGCCCCGCACCTATATCCGCCGGGTGATCGATCCGGCCTGGGAGCCGCAGGTGCCGACCCCGCCGTTCCCCGAATACCCCTCCGGGCACTCGACCCAGTCCGCGGCGGCGTCGGTTGCGCTGCAGGCGCTGCTGGGTGACGCCCCGTTCGACGACAGCACGGGCATCGCGATCGGGCACCCCGTCCGCCGGTTTGCGTCGTTCGCGGAGGCGGCCGAAGAGGCCGGCTATTCCCGGCTCTACGGCGGGATCCACTTCCACAGCGGCAAGACCGGCGGCAAGGAGGTCGGGTTATGCATCGGCACCAGGGCGGTGGAACGACTTCGCGCCGCGGGCATCCTGTGAGGGCCGCACTGGCACTGGGCCTGGGCCTCGCCGTCGCGGGGTGCGGAACGGAGGCGGCGCCCGAGTGGCACCAGGAAGCGGGGCATCGCTGGCGGGATCTCCGGGTCGAGCCTGGTACCCCGGGGTTCACTCGAATGGAATCCGGGCAAACCGGCATCCGGTTCCAGAACACCGTCAGCGACTCGGTGCTGGTCGGCAACCGGATCCTCGCCCAGGGCGCCGGCATCGCGATGGGCGACGTGGACGGTGACGGCCTCGTCGACCTCTTCCTCGCCCGCACCGAGGGCCCCAACGCGCTCTACCGGAACCGCGGCAACTGGAGGTTCGAGGAGATTACCGCGCAGGCCGGCGTCGGCGCCCCGGACCGCTACTCCTCCGGCGCCGCGTTCGCCGATCTGGAGGGGGACGGCGACCTCGACCTCGTCCTGCTCGCCACCACCGGACCCAACGCCATCTTCGTAAACGACGGCACCGGCCGCTTCACCGAACATGGTCCGGACCTGGGCCTCGACACCCTCGGCCGCGGCGCCACGACACCGGCCCTGGCCGACGTGGACGGCGACGGGGACCTCGACCTCTTCATCGCAAACTACAAGCCGTACAGCCCGGCGGACTCGATCTCGCCCCAGCAGATGGCGATGAACCAGGTTGTCGTCCAGACCGGCCCGAAGCAGTACGAGGTGCGCGCGGAGTACCGGCGCGACTTCAAGCTCACCATGCGGGACGATCTGGGCGGACTTCAGCTCAGCATGCGCGCCGACCCGGACGAGTTCTACCTCAACGAGGGCGGACGCTTCCAACGGGTGCCGCTCACCGGCGGTCGGTTCCTCGGACGGGACGGCCGCCCGATCCCGGCCGAGCCGGAAGGATTCGGGCTCGGCGCCCGCTTCGCCGACCTGACCGGGGATGGCGCGCCCGACCTCTACGTCGCCAACGATTTCGAGGACCCCGACGAGTTCTGGCTGAACGACGGGAAGGGCACCTTCCGGCTGGCGGACTGGACGACCCAGCGCCAGACCAGCAACTCCGGGATGGCGGTGGACGTCGGGGACGTCAACGGCGACGGCCTGCCCGACCTCTACGAAGTGGACATGCTGGGCAACGACTATCGCCGCCGGAAGACCCAGATGCCCACGCACTCGGCGGCCGCGAAGCGGCCGGGCGACCTGGAGAGCCAGACCCAGCTGCAGCGGAACACCCTCTTCCTCAACCGCGGCGACGGGACCTTCGTCGAGGTCTCCGAGTTCGCGGGCGTCCAGGCCAGCGGGTGGTCATGGTCGACGATGTTCCTCGACGTGGACCTCGACGGCTGGCAGGACATCCTCATCGGCACCGGCCACTCCTGGGACGTGATGGACGCCGACACCCAGGAGCGGCTCCAGAACCGGCTCAACGACATCCCCTGGCAGCGGGCCCGCTGGGAGTTTCCGCCGCTGCCGCTCCGCAACGTCGCCTTCCGGAACCGCGGAGACCTGACCTGGGAGGACGTCAGCGAGGCATGGCGCTTCGGCACCGAGGAGGACATTTCCCACACCCTCGCCTCGGGCGACCTCGACGGCGACGGCGACCTGGACGTGGTGGTGAACCGCCTCCACGCCCCGGCCTTGATCCTCCGCAACGACGCCGGCGCCCCTCGCCTCGCGATCCGGCTGCGCGGCGACGCGCCGAACACCCAGGCGGTCGGCGCCCGGATCCGGGTGCTGGGCGGCGCAACGCCGATCCAGGAACGCGAGGTCGCGGTCGGGGGCCTGTACATGTCGCACAGCGACTACCAGGCCACCTTCGCCACCGGCCCGGCGGACAGCGTCACCATCGTGGTGACCTGGCGGGACGGCCGGATCACCACGATCCCCGCCGCGCGTCCGGGCCGGCTGTACGAGATCAGCCAGGAAACGGCCGCGCTCCCGGCCGGACCGGAGGGCGCCCCGACGGGGACCGCGCTGTTCGAGGACGCCTCGGCCATGGTGGCCGGCCATGTCCATTCGGAGTTGGCCTACGATGACTGGGATCGTCAGTTCCTGCTCCCGAACGCCCTCTCCCAGCTGGGCCCGGGAGTGTCGTGGTTCGACATCGACCGGGACGGGGACGAGGACCTCGCCGTCGGAACCGGCCGGGGCGGCCGGCCGGCGCTGTTCCGGAATCAGGCGGGACGGCTGGTGCCCGCCGCCGGGGGGCCGGTTGCGCCCGCCGACCTCACCACCCTGCTGGGGATGACGGTCGGGGGACGCGGTGAGTACCTCGCCGGCGTCTCGAACTGGGAAGCGGCCACCGGCTCCGATGCCGAGGCGCTTCCGGGCGTGGGGCGGATCGCCACCGCGGGGGGCACGCTCGATGCCAGGATGCAACCCGTGATCCCGGCACGCGCCGCCGCGACCGGGCCGATGGCGCTTGCGGACGTCGACGGCGACGGTGACCTCGACCTGTTCGTGGGCGGCCGGGTGGTACGGGGTGCCTATCCGGTGCCGGCGTCTTCCGCCCTGTACCGCAACGAAGGCGGACGGTTCGTCGAGGACACCGTCCAGGCCGCCTTCGCGACGCCGCTCGGCCTGGTCTCGGCCGCTGCCTTCGCGGACCTCGACGGTGATGGCGACGCCGACCTGGTGCTGGCCCGTGAGTGGGGGTCGATCCTTCTGCTGCTGAACCAGGGCGGGCGCTTCGAGGCGGCCGGCGAGCGCTGGGGGCTGGACCGCTGGACCAGCCGCTGGAACGGACTCGCCACCGGGGACCTCGACGGCGATGGCCGCCTCGACCTGATCGCCACCAGCTGGGGCCGCAACGTGGTCACCGCCGCGGACAGTTCCCGCCCCCTGCAGATGTTC
>DASWBQ010000229.1:0-3134 GCA_036390535.1 Gemmatimonadales bacterium
GTGGGAGCGGATGAGCCTCATGGTCGACGGGGACTACGAGACCGGCAAGGAGCGTGACGGCCGGAGGAAAGCCCTCGAGAAGCTGACCACGAATATCGTGGACGGGGCCCAGTCGCAGTGGTGAGGCCGACCGGTTCCCGCCGCGGCGCCAGTACCCTGGGCTGCCTGGTGTCGCTGGTCCTGTTCGCCGGCGCCATCTACTACGGCGTCCAGATGGGCGGGATCTACCTGCGGTACTACGAACTGGTCGACGAGATGCGGGTGTCCGCCCGGTTTGCGGCCAAGCAGAGCGACGACGTGATCCGCCGGAACCTCCAGGTGGCGGTCGACAATCTGGGGATCCCGCCGGAGGCCAAGCGGATCGCGATCAGGCGCTTCGGACCCCCGCCGACCATCCGTATCAGGATCACCTACACCGAACGGCTGGAGCTCCCCTTCCGGCGCTACATCGACATCCCCTTCCGGCCCGAAGTGGAGTCCCGCTTCTGAGCACCGCCGGCAAGGTCGTCGCGCGGGACGCGCTCCTGGCATGGCGCGCGGGCTGCGCCGACACCGTGGTCTTCACCAACGGGGTCTTCGACCTGCTGCATCCGGGACACGTGGAGTACCTCGAGGCCGCACGGAGCCTTGGCGACGTCCTGGTCGTGGGAGTGAACAGCGATGCGTCGGCGAGGCGGCTGGGGAAGGGTCCCGGGCGGCCGGTGAACGATGCGGTCGGGCGCGCGCGGGTCCTGGCCGGGCTCGAGGCCGTCGACCGCGTCGTGGTCTTTGAGGAGGACACGCCGCTCGAGCTGATCATGGCGCTCCGGCCCGATGTGCTGGTCAAGGGCGGGGACTATTCCCGCGCCAGCATCGTGGGCGCCGACTTCGTGGAATCAACGGGAGGCACCGTGTTGACGATCGACCTCGTTCCAGGGCAGTCCACCACCTCGATCGTGGAGCGGCTCCGTGGCACGCCCTGACGGTCGGGCCAACGATGCACTCCGGGCCGTGGCGCTGGAGCGGGGCGCCAATCCCTATGCCGAAGGCTCCTGTCTCGCCCGCTTCGGTGGCACGCTGGTGCACTGCACCGCCAGTGTGGAGGCCGGGGTTCCCGGGTTCAAGAAGGGCAGTGGCGAAGGCTGGGTGACGGCGGAGTACGCCATGCTGCCACGGGCCACGCAGGAGCGGACCCCGCGTGAGCGAAACGGCCCCGGTGGCCGCAGCCATGAGATACAGCGGCTGATCGGGCGGTCGCTCCGGGCCGCCATGGGCTCGATGGCCTTCGGCGAGTTCACCATCAAGGTCGACTGCGATGTCCTCCAGGCCGATGGCGGGACCCGGACGGCGGGGATCACCGGGGCCTGTGTCGCCCTCGCGGATGCCCGTGCCTGGCTGGCAGCCCGCCAGGGTATCCCCTCTCCCTTCGGGCGGCTCGTTGCCGCGGTGTCGGTGGGGATCGTGGCCGGGGAACACCGGCTCGACCTGGCCTACCTCGAGGACAGGGATGCCGAGGTCGACGCCAACCTGGTGATGCTGGAGCCGGACCGCTTCGTCGAGGTGCAGGGGACTGGAGAGGCAGGCACCTTCAACCGCTCCGACCTCGACGCGTTGCTCGACCTCGGACGGTTGGGCATCACCGACCTCTTCAGACTCCAGCGACAGGCCCTCGGGTGGTGATGCCGCCCCGGCTGCTCGTGGCCACCCGGAGCGCGGGCAAGCAGCGGGAGGCCCGCACCCTGCTCGAGGGGACGGGAACGACGGTGCTCTTTCCGGCCGATGTCGGGATCTGGCAATCGCCCGAGGAGACCAGACTGGAGCTGGGAGAGACCTTCGACGAGAACGCCCGGGCCAAGGCCGAGTACTTCGCCCGCCGGAGCGGCCTGCCCACGGTGGCCGATGACAGCGGGTTGGAGGTGCTCTCGCTGGGAGGGGAGCCCGGGGTCCGGTCCCGGCGCTGGTCCGGAGTCGAAGGCCCGGAGCCGGCCGTCGAGGCCGCCAACAACGTCCACCTGCTGGCGCGGCTCCGCGGCGCCCCGGAGTCGCGGCGGCGGGCCCGGTACCGGTGTGTCCTGGCCTATCTGCCGAGCCCGGGAGCCCTGGCGCACAGCTTCGAGGGAAGCTGCCACGGCCGGATTCTCGAGGCGCCGGCGGGCACCGGGGGCTTCGGCTACGATCCCCTGTTCTGGAGCGACGATCTCGGCAAGACGTTTGGCGAGGCCACGGCCGAGGAGAAGCACCGTGTCAGCCATCGCGGACGAGCCTTTGCGCTGCTCCGCGACTACCTGGAGAAACAGGGATGAGTGTCCTTCCCGTGCCGCAGAACCGGCTCCGCAGCAAGCTGGCCGAGGGCCGGCTCTGCGTCGGCACCATGGCGGTCGAGTTCCGCCAGGGCTCCATGATGGCGCTGCTCGCCCAGGGCGGTCTCGACTTCGTCATCCTCGACAACGAGCATGGCCCGTTTTCGATCGAGACCCTGGCCGATCTCTCCCGGGCTGCCCGCGCGGCCGGAGTCACGCCCATCGTCCGGGTGCCCGAGCACAGCTATGCGCACGTGGTGCAGCCGCTCGACGCCGGGGCCCAGGGCATCATGCTTCCCCGCGTCACCGACCGGGCCCAGGTCGAGCAGGTGGTCCGCTGGATGAAGTACGCCCCCGAGGGCCGCCGCGGAGCGGTCCTTGGCCGGGGCCACACCGAGTTCGGGGTGGGGCCGCTCGCCGACACCCTCGCCGCCCTCAACCGGGAATCGCTCCTGGTCGTCCAGATCGAGACCGCCGAAGCGGTCGAGCGCCTCGAGGCCATCCTCAGCGTGCCCGGGGTGAATGCGGCCCTCGTCGGCCCGACCGATCTCTCCGTCGCCCTCGGGATTCCCGGGAAGCTCGAGGATCCGGTGCTGGTCCGTGCCGTGGAGGCGGTGATGGCCGCGTGCGAGAAGCACGGCGTGGTGTCGGCGATTCACACCAATGACGTCAAGCTGACCACGGCCTGGGCCCGCCGCGGCATGCGGATGGTCAGCATCAACTCGGAAGTCGGCCTGCTGGTGGGTGGCGTCCGGAGCGCGGTCACGACCATCCGGGGGTGATCCTCGGGACCGGCCCCGCGAGGCGATGGCCCCGGTTGGGGAGGGTGGGCCCTGTCACTATCTTGGGTGCCTG
>DASWBQ010000230.1:0-21317 GCA_036390535.1 Gemmatimonadales bacterium
GGAACCTGGCGAAGATCGTGACGGTGGAGTAGGCGGCAGGGCGGCAGGGCGGCAGGACGGCAGGGCGGCAGGGCGGCAGGGCGGCAGGACGGCAGGGCGGCAGGGCGGCAGGGCGGCAGGGCGGCAGGGCGGCAGGGCGGCAGGACGGCAGGGCGGCAGGACGGCAGGGCGGCAGGGCGGCAGGGAAACCTGCCGCCCTCGGCCTTTTCAGGCAGGGTGCGTAAGTGCGAGCAACCGCTCGGCGCCGATCGGCTCCTCGGCGGCCAGCGGCAGGACGGCGATCCGGACCGCGTGCTGCGAGGCAATGGTGGAGATCTCGGCGGCCTCGGCGGCCGCCCGCTGGCGGAGGACCGGCGATGCGGTGTCCGTCACCGCCAGGCTCTGGTTGATGACCCAGGCCCACGGCTCGATGCCGGCCCGCCGCAGGTCGGCCTGCAGCTGGGCCGCCTCGAGCACCGGGGTCGGCTCCGCCAGGGTCACGATGATCACCCGGGTCCGGGCCGGGTCCTGCAGCTGCATCATCGGGGTCACCACCCGCCGTCCGTCGCCCTGCATGTGGCGCCGGACGTCGCGATCGTAGGCGCCCGTGGTATCGAGCAACAGGAGGGTGTGCCCGGTCGGAGCGGTGTCCATCACCACGATCTTCCTGCCGGCCTCGCGAAGGGCCCGCGAGAAGGCCTGGAAGACGGCGATCTCCTCGGTGCAGGGGGAGCGGAGGTCCTCTTCGAGGAGCGCCCGCCCGGCTTCGTCCAGGCCGGCCCCCTTGCTGGCGAGCACCTGCCGGCGATAGCGCTCCGTCTCGGCCTTCGGGTCGATCCGGCTCAGGGTGAGCCCCTGAGGCAACCCGCCGAGCGTTTCGGCGAGGTGCGCCGCGGGATCGGTGGTGGTCAGGTGGACCGGAAGTCCCCGGGCCGCCAGCCCGACCGCGATGGCGGCGGCGACCGTGGTCTTCCCGACCCCACCCTTGCCCATCAGCATGACCAGCCCAGTGCCCTGAGCCGCGATGTCGTCGATCAGCGGCCCCAGGCCGGCGGGCACGACGGGTGCCTCGGCGCCGGGACCACTCGAGGCGGTGATGCCGCCACCGAGCAGCATCCCCAGCCGCTCGATGCCCATCAGGTTGAAGGGCCGGAGGGGCACCTCATCGCGAGCCAGGCCGCGGAGGATGCCGGGGAGGGCGTCGACGGCAGCCGTCTCACGCCGGTGGATCGCCGCGGCCAGCTCGTCGCCGCCCACGTCCGACCCGGCGAGGTGACCGTTGACGACCAGGTGCTGGTTCCGGAGCCCGATGGAGGCGAGTTCCTCGCTGGTGCGGGCCACCTCCGCCAGGCTGCTCGGCTGCGGGCGGGACACCAGGATGAGACGAGTCCGGGAGGGGTCGGCGAGGGCCGCGACCGCCGCGGCGTAGCGGCTGCGCTGCTTGTCGAGCCCGGCGAGGGGGCCGAGACAGGAGGCGTCGCCCCGGCCGGTCTCGAGAAAGCCGGTCCAGGCGCCCGGCAGCTGCAGCAGCCGGAGGGTGTGGCCAGTCGGCGCAGTGTCGAAGATGACGTGATCGTACCGTGACTCGAGCGCGGTGTCGGTCAGGAGGGCGGTGAACTCGTCGAAGGCCGCGATCTCGGTGGTGCAGGCGCCGGAGAGCTGCTCCTCGATGGCGCGGACCGCGGAGTCGGGGAGGGTGCCGCGGACCGGCCCGACCAGCCGCTCGCGATAGGCCGCCGCCGCAGCCAAAGGGTCGATTTCCAGGGCGTCGAGCCCCGGCACCCCCGGCACCGGCGTGACCTGGGGGCCGACGGGGCACTCGAGCACCTGCGCGACGTTGGACGCCGGGTCGGTGCTGACCAGCAGTATCCGGCGCCCCGCTCCGGCGAGGCGGATGGCGGAGGCGCAGGCGAGCGAGGTCTTGCCGACGCCGCCCTTGCCGGTGAAGAACAGGAAGCGGGGCGGTTCGCGGAGGAAGTGCACCGCGGGGCCGGGCACTGCGGCGGTGGCAGTCATCTCAGGTGCCGGCGAGGGGGAGCGGGCGAGAGGGCGGCAGGGAGACACCGGCCCACTGCGCCAGTTCGGCACGGGAAGGGTAGCGGCCGCTCAGGGCGATGTCGCCGTCCACCAGCACGAGGGGAAGGACCTCGGGGCCGGACTGCTCCAACGCCTCGCGGACCAGCGGCTGATCGGCGAAGGCCATCGGGTCGTGCGCCAGGTTGAAGCGCTCGAGCTCCATCCCGCGGCGGGCGGCCCACGCCGCGTCGGCCGCGAAGGCGATGAGGCGATCGTCCACTTCGGGGCCGCAGACCCCGGTGCTGCAGCAGAGGGGCGGGTCGTAGACCTGGATGCGCGTCATGGCCGTTCCTCTCCGATCCGGTCGAGTTCCGCCCTGAGCCGCGGCGGGTCGCCCTTCAGCCGGTCCAGTGGCAAGGCGAGCATCGCCTCGATGCGATGCCGGAGAATCCGGTAGGCCGTCTCGAAGGCGGCGTCGATCTCGGCGTCAGTGCCGGTCGCTCCGGCCGGATCGTCGACGCCCCAGTGGGTCCGGAGGGCCGGGCCGAGGTAGGCGGGACAGGCCTCGCCGGCCGCGCTGTCACAAACGGTCACGACGATGTCCGGCACCACCGGCAGGTCATCCCACGACTTGCTGGTGGCTCCCTCCACCGAGATCCCCTCGCGGGCGAGGAGGGCGAGCGAGCGGGGGTGGACGTAGCCGGCCGGCCGGCTGCCGGCGCTCAGCGCATGGAACCCGGCCGGGGCGAGGTGATTGAAGGTGGCCTCGGCGAGGATCGAGCGGCAGGAGTTGCCGGTGCAGAGGAAGAGCACGTTCATCGGACGCCGGCCTCGTACCAGCCCCGGGTGGCGTTGACGACGCGGACCACCAGGAGCATCACCGGCACCTCGATCAGCACGCCGACCACGGTGGCGAGGGCCGCGCCTGACTCGAAGCCGAAGAGGCCGATGGCGGCGGCCACGGCGAGCTCGAAGAAGTTGCTGGCGCCAATCAGGGCCGAGGGGCAGGCGACCGCGTGGCTCTCGCCGACGGCGCGGTTGAGACCGTAGGCGAGGGCCGAGTTGAACAGGACCTGGATCAGGATCGGCACCGCCAGGATGGCGATCACCAGGGGCTGCCGGAGGATGGCCTCGCCCTGGAAGGCGAAGAGCAGCACCAGGGTGGCGAGAAGGGCGGCGATCGACCAAGGCCCGATCGCGGCCATGGCCCGGGCGAAGGCCTGCTGACCGCGCGACAGCAGCGCCCGGCGGATCAGCTGGGCGATGATCACGGGGATGACGATGTAGAGCACCACCGAGATCACCAGCGTGTCCCACGGGACGGTGATGCTGGCGATGCCGAGGAGCAGGCCCACGATCGGGGCGAAGGCGAACACCATGATGACGTCGTTGAGCGCCACCTGGGTGAGGGTGAAGAGGGGATCCCCGTTGCTGAGCCGGCTCCAGACGAAGACCATCGCGGTGCAGGGGGCGGCGGCCAGGAGGATCAGGCCGGCGATGTAGCTGTCGATCTGGTCCGGGGGCAGCAGCGGGGCGAAGAGATGCCGGACGAAGAGCCAGCCGAGGAAGGCCATCGAGAACGGCTTCACCAGCCAGTTGACGAAGAGGGTCACGCCCATGCCGCGGAGGTGCTGTCGCACCTCGTGGAGGGCGCCGAAGTCGATCTTCATCAGCATCGGGATGATCATCACCCAGATGAGCAGCCCGACGGGGAGGTTGACCTGGGCCACCTCGAGCCGGCCGAGGGCCTGGAAGGCGCCGGGGAGGAGTTGGCCGAGGGCGATGCCCGCCGCGATGCAGAGCAGGACCCAGAGGGTCAGGTAGCGCTCGAAGGCGTTCATCGGCCGCCGGGAGAGGGCGGGAGGGAGCGGGACAGCGCGGGAAGGACGCCATCGCTTACCCTCGAGGCCTGCCGGTAGGTGGTGCACTGCTCGGGATGGCCGGAGCAGCACTCCTCGGTGAGGTAGGCCACCAGGTCGAGCATCAGGGGGATGTTGGCGCGGTAGCGCTGGAACCGGCCTTCTTGCTCGACGGTGACCAGGTTGGCCTGGGTCAGGTCCTTGAGGTGGAAAGAGACGTTGTTGGCCGGCAGCCCGAGGGCGGCGGCGATTTCTCCCGCGACCATCCCGTCCGGGCCGCGGCGCACCAGGCCGCGGTAGATGTTGAGCCGGAGGCTGGAGGCGAGGGAATCGAGAACCTGAGTGGCGGTCGCGGTATCCATGTTTCAAAAATACAAGAATCGTTGAAGTGTAACAACACCCCGCGGGCAGGGGCTCACCCCGAGCGAGCGGAGCGAGGGGGGCGGCCCGGTTCAGCCGCCTGTGCTTCGCCCGGGCCGCCGTGCCCGCCCAACCCGCCCTACCCACCATATTTGTCCCAATGCGCATCGTCCTCCAGCGTGTCTCCGAATCGTCCGTGACCGTCGGCGGCCAGGTGGTCGGCTCGGTCGGCAAGGGATTCTGCGTCCTGGCGGGGTTCACCCACAGCGACACCATGGACCAGGTCCGCTGGATGGCTGACAAGGTGGCGGGACTCCGGATCTTCACCGATTCCGAGGGGAAGATGAACCTCGGCTTGGCCGACGTCGGCGGCGAAGTGCTGGTGATCTCGCAGTTCACCCTCTACGGCAACGCCGAAAAGGGGCGCCGGCCGTCGTTCGTGGACGCGGCCCGGCCCGAGCAGGCGATCCCGCTCTACGAGGCCTTCGTGGCGGAGCTCCGGGCCCGGGGGCTGACGGTGGCGACGGGCGAGTTCGGGGCGCTGATGGAAGTGCGGATCGTGAACGACGGGCCGGTGACATTGCTAGTCGAGAGTCGAGAGTCGAGAGTTGAGAGCTGAGAGCCGACCTTCCCCTTTGACCCTGCCGTTCCTCGCGACTCACGCCTCATGACTCTGGTCCTCGCCTCCCGTTCTCCCCGCCGCCAGCAGCTGCTCGAGATGCTCGGCATTCCGGTGCTGGTGGTCCCGGCCGACGTGCAGGAAATCCCGCTGCCTCGCGAGACGCCTTCCGCCTACGCCCGGCGCCTGGCGCGGGACAAGGCGCGCGCCGTGCCCGGGGCGCTGGTCCTCGGCGCCGACACGATCGTGGTGGTGGACGACGAGATCCTGGAGAAGCCGCGGGACGCCGAGGACGCGCTGGTGATGCTGCGGCGGCTGCAGGGGCGCTGGCACGAGGTGATCACGTCGGTGTGCCTGATCGCCAACGGGGAGACCTACGAAGCCCAGGACCGGACCTCGGTGGAGTTCCGTCCGGCGGAGGACGACTTCCTCCGGGCCTACATCGCGACGGGGGAGCCGCTCGACAAGGCGGGCGCCTATGGGATCCAGGGCTACGGGGCGGCGCTGATCGAGCGGATCGAAGGGGACTTCTTCGGGGTGATGGGGCTGCCGCTGCGGCTGGTGCTCCAGCTCATGGAGCAGGCGGGGGTGCCGTATCGGTTTCCGCGGGAGGGGACGGGAGAGGGCGGGAGAGGGCGGGAAGGAACGGGATAGGACGGGAACCACGACAGGGGGCAGGGGGCGGGGACTCGCTCCGGCGCCTTCGCTCCGCTCAGGCTGACCCTTCGATCGTGCCGCTGCCCTCCTGCCGCCCAACCGCCCAACCGCCTATCCGCCCGCGCTCCAGACGCGGATCGTGCCTGACCGCCCCTTCAGGTCCATCGGCTCGAGTTCCTCCATCCCGTCGAGCGATGGGAGGCGGGCGGCCAGGTCACCTGACAGGACGATCTCGCCCGCGGCGGCCCGCCGGCAGAGATGGCTGGCGACGTTCACCGCGTCGCCCACCACGGTGTACTCGAGGCGGCGCTCGCTGCCGATGTTCCCCGCGAAGACCTCGCCGTAGCTGAGCCCGCAGCCGACCGGGATGGCGGGGCGCCCCTCGCCGATCCGGCGCGCGTTCACGATCTCGAGTTCGGTCCGGACGGAGCGGGCGGCGCGGAGCGCCCGCTCGGCGGCATCGGGCGTGGCGATCGGCGCGCCCCAGACCGCCATGACGGCGTCACCGATGAACTTGTCGAGGGTGCCTTCCTGCTCGAACACGGCATCCACGACGACGGCAAAGTACTCTCCGAGGAGGGCGGCGATTTCCTCGGGGCTGAGCCGCTCGGCGAGCCCGGTGAATCCGCGGATGTCGGTGAAGAGCACGGCCACGGGGAGGCGCGCCCCGCCAAGGGCGACGCGATCCGGCGCCTGGACGATGGCGGCGGCGACCGTCGGGGCGAAGTACCGCTCGAAGGTGGTGCGGACTTCGCGCTCCCGCCGGGCCTCTTCGGCGAAACGCACTCGGGCGATGGCCACTGCGGCGAGGCCGGCAAAGGCGTGAAGGGCCCGCGCCTCCTCGTCGTCAAAGGGGGCGGCACGGGTCATGGTGTCGGTGTAGAGCACGCCGAGGACCCGCTCGCCGGCCAGTAATGGGACGCAGATTGCGCTGCGCACGGCCTGGAGGACGACGCTGCCGGACCGGAAGCGCTCGTCGTCCTGGGCGCTGGCGGTCACGACGGCGGCCCGCTCCGTCATGGCGCGGTCGGCGATCGCGCGCGGCACCACAGGGACGGCATCGCCGAGGCGATTCCGCCCGGCGGCCAGTTCCAGCCCTCCCGACTCGGTGACCAGGAGCATGGCGGCGCGGTCGGCGTCGACCTGGTCGAAGGCGAGGGTGACGACTTCGCCGAGGAGGGTATCAAGGGCGAATTCGCCGGAGAGCCCGGCGACGACGGCGAGCAGCCGCTCGAGCACCACCTCGCTGCGCCGATGGCCCGCCGTGGTCGGGACGGCGGTAAGGGTCCGGACCTTGACCCCGTCGGGGAGCGGCTCGT
Source organism: Gemmatimonadales bacterium (assembly GCA_036390535.1). Classification (GTDB taxonomy): domain Bacteria; phylum Gemmatimonadota; class Gemmatimonadetes; order Gemmatimonadales; family GWC2-71-9; genus SZUA-320. The sequence goes on from DASWBQ010000230.1 coordinate 6,810, forward strand.
CGACCGCGGCGTCGGTGCCCCGGACGCGGAAGGCCATCCCGCCAAAGGTGACGATGTCTTCGGGGATCGCGACCTTGTCGGTGACCTTGGAGCCGTTGAGCGAGGTGCCGTTGGCGCTGGCCAGGTCACGGAGGTGCAGCCCGGCCGCCGTCGCCTCGAGTTCGGCGTGGCGCCGGGAGACCGACGGGTCGGGCACGATCAGCTCGCACTGGGGGGAGCGGCCGAGGGTGACCTGCCGGCCCGGCTCCAGATGGAAGCGCAGCGGCCCGCCGATCTGCTCGAGTCGGATCATGGGCACCTCAGAAGACGATGGCCCGGAACCCGGGCGGGGCTCGTGGCGCGGCCACCAGGTACTGGCCGGGCCCGGTGAGGCGGGCCGTGAGCAGATCGGACGCCGGCCGCCAGCTGTCGAGGAATACCAGCATGGAATCGGCCTCGAGACGGCCGATGCCGAGATAGCGCTCGAACCGGAGATCGGTGCCGTAGACCGCGCGGGCACCGTCCGGCGCGATGAAGTGAATGGCGTAGCTGAAGGTGACCTCGGCCCCGCCCCTGGCGGCGGCGATGCGATCCTCGGTGGTGATATCGATACCATAGGCGCCGGGCCGGATGGTGACGCGCACGGTGGCGGAGTCGCCGCGCGCCGGGGTTATCGTGCCGGCGGGGAAGGTGACGCGGGCGAAGAGGCTGTTGTCAGGGCCGCCCCGACGGACCACGATGGTGCGCGGTTCGCTGGCGAGGAAGGTGACGGTGGTATCGTCGGGCGGCGTGCCCCAGGACTCGAGGATGAAGACCTTGCCGACCGGCAGCGGCGGCGAGAGCGGGGTGACATTGGGATCGACGTTCACGACGGGCTGGTTGCCGCCGCAGGCGGCGCACGCGGCAAGAAGGAGCGCCCCTATTTTCCCAGGCATGCGTCTGCTGTGGCTGCTGCCGCTCATGATGATCGCCCAGGTGGCTTCGGCGCAGTCGTGGGACGATCCCGCGACCCTCGCGCTGGTGGACCGCGCCATCGCCCGTCGCCAGGCGGCGGAGTCCAGCGGGCTGCGCCACTACCGCGCCGAGGCCCGGGGAATGGTCTTCTTCCTGGCGCAGGTAGGTCCCGATCCCGGTGCCGTGCCCCGCCTGGTGAAGGCCGACCAGCTACGGGTCGAAGTGTATTGGGAGGCCCCGAGCCGGAGCAAGCAGATCATCTCGGCGTGGCGGGACCAGGCCTGGCTCCCGACCGATCTCCGCTATCACCGCGATCACCTGGGAATCGTGACCAACGACTTCGGGCCGGTGATCCGGCTGGGGGAGGGCGACGAGGTCCGGGACGTACCTCATCCGCTGGCGCGGACGGGCCGCGCGCTCTACGACTTCGCCCCGGCCGACTCCCTGGTGATCACCACGCCGCAAGGGGCAGTGCGGGTCCAGGGGGTGGCAGTCCGCCCGAAGGACGCCGGGGCGCCGCGGGCCGCGGGGACGCTGTACCTCGACGCGGCGTCGGGGGTACTGGTGCGATTTCAGTTCTCGTTCACGGTGGCGGCGTATCGTCAGGCGGACCTCGAGGGGATCGAGGTGGTGCTGGAGAACGCCCTGTTCGCCACAGGGGCGGGCGGCGAGGCGGGCGGCTCATGGCTGCCGTGGCGACAGGAGATCGAGATCCGGCGACGCACGGCCTGGCTCGAGTTTCCGTACCGGACCACCATCCGCGGCCGGTGGGAACTGACGGACTATGACTTCGACACCCCCCCGCCGGCCGGCACCTTCGCCGCCGGCCCGTACGGCGGGATGCGCGCGGCCTCGACCACGGGGACATGGGAGGAACCCCTCGCCGTCGCGGTCGAGCGGGAACTCGGGGCGATGGCGCGGGCCGACCTTAAGGCGGTGCGACGCGAGGTGATGGCCCAGCTGGGACCGGCGTCGGTCCCACAGCCGCCGGCGCGGCTCGCCTTCGGCTCCCTGAGCGACGTCGCCCGGGTCAACCGGGTGCAGGGCCTCACGCTCGGCGCTGGCCTGAGCCTGGCGCCCACCGGGTCGCGGCTGACCTTCCGGCCCACCCTGGGCTACGGGATCTCGAACCACCGGGTGACCGGCGGGCTCGATGTCTCCATCGGCGGCGACCGATCGGAGGTATCGATGGCTGCAAGCCGCGAGGTGCGCGATCTGAGCGAGTGGCCGTCGATCAGCGGGGTGCTCAACTCGGTGCTGGCCCAGGAGGGCGGTCACGATTACGGCGACTACGTGCAGCTGGACCAGGTGACGGTGACGGTCAGGCGCGCGCTGGGACGGGACATCGGCCTGGCGCTCACGGCGGCGGGCGAAGATCCGGACTCCCTGGCGGTGGCGGGCACCCCTTCGAGCGGCAGCTTCCGCGCCAACCCGCCGCTGGGCGGGCCGAGGCAGATGAGCGGACGGCTCCGCATTTCGCGCGAGCTGCCTGCCCGGCCGCTGGCCGGGATCGGGTTGGTGGTGGAGGGGGAACTGGGTGGGCGCGAAGATCGACGGGGGTTTGGCCGGGTGACCCTCGAGGTCTCGGGCCGGACGAATGCCGGGCCCGGGCAGCTGGAGGTCTCCGGCCGGCTTGGGGCGGGGTCCGGCGAGCTCCCCGCCCACCGGTCGTTCGTGCTGGGGGGCCGAGGCACCCTGCCGGGATCGCCGTACCGGGCGTGGGGCGGGCGGCGGATGGCATGGGGCCGGGTGGAGTGGCGGATTCCGATGGGGGTTCCGGAGGCCCGGATCGGTGGCATGGCGTCGACCGGGAAAGGGATGGTCCTGGCGCCGTATGTTGCGGCAGGATGGGCAGATCGGGCCATCGAGGGGTTACCCTGGGCGGCGACGGATGGGGTACAGCCGGTCCTCGGGTTGGCAAGCGAATTGCTATTCAACGTCGTCCGAATCGAGGCTGGCTGGGCGATCCGCTCGAGACAGGTCGGGGTGGTGGCGGACCTGAGCCCGGGTTGGTGGCCGATCCTGTAGGTGGAGGGGCGGAGGGACGGAGAGGCATGAAGAGCATCGCGCAGTTCACCGATGAATGGCTGGTGCCGACGATCGAGCCCCTCGTGCAGGCGAGGGACCTCGAGGCCATCCGCCAGCTGGAAGTGGAAGAGCCCCTGTCGCTCTGGGAAACCCTGACCCAGCGGAAGCTGCTCACGGACGAGCAGATCCTGTCGGCCGTGGCGCGGCGGTTCCACCTGCCGGTCGCGGATCTGTCCCAGCTCGACCCGGCGGTCCGTGACGTGGTCCTGGAGCCGGTGGTCCGCAAGTTCAACGTGCTGCCGGTCCGGCTGACCGATTCGACCCTCGAGGTCGCGACGGCGAACCCGTTCGACATGGACGCCGAGAAGATGCTGGCCTTCGTGTCGGGGCGGGAAGTCCGGATGGCGCTGTCCGCGCCTGGTCGGATCCGGGAGAAGCTGGACGAACTGTACCAGCGGGAGGATGCGGTCACCCGGCTGCTGGAAGGGATGGCCGACGAGGTCCAGGTCACCGAACTGAGTGACGAGGCGGAGGAGGAGGTGTCGGCTGAGGACGCGTCCCAGCGGCCGATCATCCGCCTGGTGGACACGATGCTCGCCGACGCGGTGACCAGCCGCGCCAGCGACATCCACGTCGAGCCGGTGGAGGGCGGGATCGCGGTGCGGTACCGGATCGACGGGGTGCTGCGGCAGGTCATGAAGATTCCCCGGACGGCGGGCCTCCCGCTGATTTCCCGGATCAAGATCATCGGCGGGATGGACATCGCCGACCGGATGCGGCCGCAGGACGGGCGCGCCCGGGTGGCGGTGAACGGAAACCCGGTGGACCTCCGGATCTCGACGCTGCCCGCGTCGCTGGGCGAGAAGGTGGTGATCCGGATTCTCAACACCCGGGCCACGGTACTCTCGCTCGACAGCCTCGGCTTCTCGGTGGCGGAGCGGGAGACGATCACCCAGCTGCTCCGGACCAAGGAAGGCATCCTGCTGGTGACCGGCCCGACGGGGTCGGGGAAGACCACCACGCTGTACTCGGCGCTCCGGCTGGTCCAGAGCGAGGGCGTGAACATCGTGACGGTAGAAGACCCGGTCGAGTACCGGCTGGGCAGCAACATCGTGCAGGTGCAGGTGAACGAGAAGGCGGGGCTGACCTTCGCGACGGCGCTCCGCTCGATCCTCCGGCAGGATCCCGACGTGGTGCTGGTGGGCGAGATCCGCGACCAGGAGACGGCCCAGATCGCGGTGCAGGCCGCGCTGACGGGCCACCTGGTGCTCTCGACGCTGCACACCAACGACGCACCGAATTCGGTGACCCGGCTGCTCGACATGGGGATGGAGGCGTACAAGATCGCCTCCGCCGTGAAGGGGATCATCGCGCAGCGGCTGCTCCGGCGGCTCTGCCCGGTCTGCAAGGAGCCGAGCGACCAGCCAGTGCCGGCGTACCTGCGGCCGCACCTGCCCGAGGGGAGCGCGCTGTTCAAGGCGGTCGGGTGCAAGGAGTGCGCGCAGACAGGCTACCGGGGCCGGTTCGCGATCACCGAGATCCTGGTGATGACGCCCGAACTGGAAGCGCTCATCGGCGAGGGCGCCACCGCCGAGCGGATCACCACGGTGGCGCGCGCCGACGGGATGCGGAGCCTGTTCGAGAGCGCACTCGACCACGTGCTCGCCGGCCACAGCACGGTGGACGAACTGCTCCGGGTGACCGATGTGCCGGCCGCGGGGTCCGGACGGGGACGCGCGGCGCCCGCCCCGGCGCCATCGGTCAACGGGGCCGGGGCCGCCGTGGCGCCCGCCGCCGAACCGGGGGACCTGGGGTTCGAACTGATCGAGGAGGCCGCGGAAGCCTCCGGCCTCAAGGGCACGGTGCTTCTGGTCGAGGACGAGGACCAGCTTCGCCGGGTGATGAAGGACTTGCTGGAACGGGAGGGATACCGGGTGGTCGAGGCGCGGGACGGCGTCGCGGCCCTCGAGCAGGTGGACCGGTTCGCACCGGACGTGATGCTGCTCGACCTCAACCTGCCGGGCCTGGACGGCTATGGCGTCCTGAGCCACGTCCGGTCGCGCCCCGGGACGGCCACCCTCCCGGTGATCGTGCTGACCGCCAAGGGCGACGAGGACAACGAGGTCCAGGTGCTCAAGCTCGGGGCCGACGACTTCCTGACCAAGCCATTCCGCGCCCGGGCCCTGTCGGCCAGATTGGATTCGGCCCTGGCAAGGCGGAGACCGAAGTGAGCAAAGTGACGGGCAGACTGGCGGACGGGGAGCAGGGGGCGGCGGAGGCTGCCCCCCGGTTTTTTCTGGTCGACGTGTTCGTGGTGCGGTGGGCGCCGGCCGGCGCCTGGGAGGCGCTGGTATTGCGGCGAGCCAGCGGCCGAAGCCCGGGGTCGTGGGAGGCGGTGCATGGCCATGTCGAGCCTGGCGAGCGACCGGAGGAGGCTGCGTGGCGAGAGGCGATCGAGGAAACGGGACTCACTCCGGAGCGGCTCTACAACCTGAGCCGGGCGGAGTCGTTCTACCTGCACCGGCTGGGCGCGGTCGCGGTGGTGCCGGCCTTCGCCGCGGTGATGGGGGACGGGGCGCTGCAGTTGAGCCATGAGCACGACGCCTGGGAGTGGCTGCCGCTCGACGAGGCCCGGGCCCGGTTCTCGTGGCCGCGGTGCCGCCGCGGGCTGGCGGACCTGGAGGTGATGCTGGCGGATGGGACGGCGGGCGTGCTGGAGGATACGCTGAGGGTGCGGTAACAGGCGGGAAGAACAGCGGCGGGAAGAACTGCAGCGGGAAAGACAACGGCGGGCGAATCCCGCTGCCTGTTTCCCGCCGTCCGTCTTCCCGCCGTTCTTGTTCCCACCTAGTAATCCGACGCGTAGCTGAGGAACTTGTACGTCCCTTCACGCTCGATGATTCCCCCGAAGAAGCGCATCTCCGCGTCGCGGCCGTCGTCGAGCCGCCGCTGGATCCGGCAGTCCGACCAGGTCCGCATCGTCCCCACCCTCTCCTCGGTGCCGCAGGTGAACCCCCGATAGCCGAAGGGCTGGCCGCCGTGCCGCTGGAGGACCCGGGTGGCGCCCTGGCTGGAGTTGCTGCTCATCAGGAACCAGAGCAGCCGGGGACTCTGCCGGTATGGGGCCCGGGTGAAGCGGCTGTCCGGGTAGTAGTAGGTGATGAACTCCTCCGGCGTGATCAGCAGAGCCCGGATGGCGGAGGTATCGGAGGTCTCGACGGCGCGGACCCAGCGCCTGACGAGGGCCTCGCGGCCCCGGTCCCCACCGGTCAAGGCGGAGGGGATGGCAGGCGCCATCTCCCGGAAGCGGCGGATTTCCTCCTCCAACGGCAGGATGCTATCCACGACGGGAGCCGGGGCCTCGGCCCCGGCCCCCGTCGTGGCGGGAGGGGGCGGGAGGGGGCGGGAGAGGGCGGGATCTTCCAGGCCGCTGCAGGCGGCGACAAGGAGCAACAGCAGGAGGGGGGCCGAAGCCCCTCCCTGCCCGTCCGCCCGTCTGCCCGTCCCCCCGTCCATCAATTGACGGCGAAGTTGGTCCAGCCGGCCCACCACTTGGCGGTCGTGGTGCCGGCGGCGCCCCGGTAGCTGGTGGGGGTCACGACGCTGCCCGCCTTGGTGGCGATCGAGCCGGTGAAGGCGTTCAGGCCGCCGCTGCCGGCCGGCGACGTGGTGGTGGGGGTCCAGTCGAGGGCGGCCGCGTTGGCGGGCTCTCCGGCCGGGAGGCCGAGGAACAGGCTGGTCGCGGTGGTGGCGAGTTCCGAGGTGATCGCGTTGGCCGGAAGATCGACACAGCCCTGGACCGTGCTCCCGGTCTGCGGCTGGCAGACCACCGGCACCTCGGTGAACAGGAGGTTCCTGAGGACCAGGTCGCCGCTGGCGATGCGGTCGAGGGTCGGCTGGTCGCGCAGGCTCATCCCGGCGCGGCTCCAGCGGCTGACCACCGAGTTCAGGTAGAACCCTCCGGTCCCGCGGCGCAGCATCATCCCGATGTTGCCGGAGCTGTTGGTCACCGTCGAAGGCGGGCCGACCACGGTGAGGTTGGCGAACATCGGGACGGTGAGTGGGACGGAGTTCTGGCCATTGGTGCAGTTGGCGCCGGCGCAGCCGTCGTTCTCGAGCCCCTGCGGGTCCTGCGAGACGTTGCCGGCGGCCGGACGAGGCACCACGGTGCGGGTCTGGTAGGCGATGGCGTGCTGGACCCGGCCGACGTAGCCCTCGGAGGCGTCGAAGTGATCGTCGCCCGAGTTGTACGAGACCAGGTACTTGGCGTCGACGGCACCACCGAACCACTCGAAGGAGTCATCGAGGCCGTTGAGGGACTGCACGTACTCGACCTGCGTCCCCGAGCCGACCGCGGCCATGGTCAGGGAATTGAGCTCGGCATCCGGGGCGGTGGCGTAACCGGCGAACTCGATCCGGACGTACTTGAGCACGCCGCTGCTGCTGCCGTTGTCGACGCCGCCGGCGTAATCGATGGCAGGATTGGTGGGTCCGGTGCCGGACCCCTCGAGGATGACCGGTACCCCCCGATTGATGATGCCGTTCCCGACGATGATGAGGCCGCCCCAGTCGCCCGCCTGCCGCTGGCCGGGCTCGCGCGACGAGGTGAACACGATCGGCCTGTCCGCCGTCCCCTCGGCGATGATCCGCGCGCCCCGGAGGACGAAGAGCGACGACCCGACGGTATTGAAGTCGCCCACGATCCTGGTCCCTGGCTGAATGATCAGGCGGGCCCCGTTGGCTACGTGGATGAAGCCCTTGAGGACGTACACGTTCTCCGCGAGCCAGAGGACGTCGGACGTGATGTCGGACGTCACCTCGATCGTCGGCTTGGCGGCTGCCGGGGTCGTGATGGTGGTTTCGGTCGAGAAGCCGCTGGTGGTCGAGCCGCTGACCGAGGCGACCTGGTAGCGGTAGGCGGTCTGCGGAGCGAGGCCGGTGTCGTCGAACGACGTGCCGGCGGGGTTCCCGACGGTCTGGAAAGCGCCGCCGGTCGGAGCCCGCTGGACGAGGTAGCTGGTGGCGTTCGCCGCGGCGGTCCAGGTGATCCGTGCGGTGGTGGCGGAGGTGGCCTGGGTCTGGACGCCCGCGGGTGCCTGGAGGGCCGGCGGGGGCGGCTCGGTGCCGCCGTCGCCGTCGTCGCCGCAGGCAGCGAGGAAGCCGGCCAGGGCCAGCGCGGACCACCGGAAGGGGCGAACGGAGAAGCGCATGTCACTCATCCTGATGAGGTGTCGTCGTGCTTCGGGCGTGTCGCCCGCGGCCGGCAGGAAATCAACCGGGACACGGTGACACGCCCGTCTCGGTGGTGTCACGAGGCGGTCACGCTCACGGGGTCCAGGTCAGGCCGATCCCGAACTTGCGGCCGGAGTAGTACTGCGACTTGGTGACGTCGCCCTGGGTGAGCCTGGTGGAGGCGTCCAGCAGGTTCTCGGCGTCGAGCTTGCCCCGGAGCCCCCCGAAGACCGGGAACCGGAGCGAGACGTCGAACGAGGGGCGGACCTCCTCGTAGACGTTGGGCAGGGGGGCCTCGCCGACGCCGGCGATCCGGCGCCCGACGATGTTGTAGAGGGCGGTGAGGCTCCACTTGCCGCTCATCGAGAGGTAGGACACCCCGCCGTTGAAGACGTAGGGGGCCTGCCCGACCATGGCCCGCTCGCCGTCGAGCTGGCTGACGCCGCTGCCGTCGCCGATGGTGACCTGGCTCTCCATGACCGTGGCGTTGGCGAAGATCGAAAACGGCAGCAACGCCTCCGAGATGGTGCCGAGGTTCTTCCGGGCCTCGAGCTCGATGCCGTAGTTCCGACCCGACTCCGCGTTGACGAAGCTGATCAGCCGGGTGCCCGAGGTGCCGAGGTAGACCTGCTCGATCGGGCTGTCGAAGCGCTTGGCGAAGACGCCGATGCTGAAGACCTCCGCCGGCGACGGGTAGAACTCCCACCGCAGGTCGTAGTTCTGGATCAGGGCCCGCTTGAGGTCGGGGTTGCCCAGGACGTTCTCGGCGCCGATCACCTCGCGGTACTGCACCGGGGCCAGCTCGCGGTACTCCGGCCGGGACAGCGTCTGCGACGCCGCCAGGCGGAGGATGTGCTTCTCGCCGAGGTTGTAGTTGACCGCCAGCGCCGGGAGGATGTCGGTGTACTCGGGGGCCGTGGTGACCGGGTTGCCGATGGTCGGCTGAGTGGTCACCTCGACCCGGGAGCTCTCGATCCGGGCGCCACCCACGAGCTCGAGCTTCGAGGAGAGGAAGAGCGACAGCATCGCGTACCCCGAGGCGAGGCGGTCGGTGGCGGCGTAGCTGCCTCCCTGGCTCAGCGGGGTGATCCGGAAGACGGCGTCGGCCGGCTCGGCGAAACGGCCGTCGAAGATCTGCTCGGGGGCCAGCTCCTGGCTCTGCCGGTCGAGATTGCCGGAGATGCTGTAGGCGTCGTTGTCGGCGTCGCGCTCGGTGCTGCGGAACAGCCCGCCGAGCTTGAGAGAGTGCGGGTTGCCGGGCGACCCGAAGGTGTAGCGGTAGTTGAGGGCGCCCTGGATGCTGCTCTCGCGCAGGGTGGCGAAGGTCCGGACCGCGCCCTCGTTCGAGATGCTGAACCAGGTCGGCGGCAGCGGGTTGCCGAGCGGGTCGGTGTCGAGCAGGTAGACGATCTCGGAGCGGTCGGGCTCGTCCCGGGTGACGCTGGCGTAGGTGGCGTTCCAGTCGAACCGGCTCCGGTCGCCGGCCTGGTGCTCGCCGAGCAGCTGGGTGGAGAGGGTGCTCCGTTCGACGTACCGGAGCCGGCCGACCTGCAGCCGGGCGCCGAGGTTCTCGCTCTCGCCGATCTCCTGGCGCGAGTCGTTGTCGGCCGAGCGGTTGTAGGAGGTGTTCAGGGAGACCCGGCTGGACGAGCCGAAGTTGCTGTTCAGGTTCAGCAGGCCGCCCCAGAGGACGGTGCCCCGGCCGGTGGTCCCCTCGTAGCGGTCGATCTCCCGGACCTGGCCCGGGGTATCGAGCGGGAGAGCGTTGGCGCGGACCTGGTCGGCCTGGATTTCCTGCTCGTAGCCGTAGGTGAGGCTCAGCAGGTAGCCGATGGTGCGGCCGAAGACGGGGTCACTTCCGCCGACGGAGAAGCCCATCGACATCGGGGCGAGCCCGGTGCCCTGGACCGGCGACCAGGCGTTCCGGAACGAGTTCACCATGTCGTTGACCAACGGCTGGCTCGGCGCGGGCTCGAAGTTCCCCGCCGCGCTGACCAGGGCGGGGAGCTCGCGGTCGGAGGAGCCAAACGCGAGCCACTCCAGGCCGGCGTTGCGGGGCCGGTAGAGGTCCTGGCCGGTGGCCCGGGTGTTGAATCCGGTGGTGATCGAGAAGGTGGCCTGGCGGCTGGCCGGGAACTCCTTGGTCCGGATGTTGACCTCGGCGCCGCTGAAGTCGCCGGGGAGGTCCGGGAGGAACGTCTTACTGGTGGTGATCCCCTCCAACAGGCCGGCGGGGAAGAGGTCGAGCGGGACCACCTTCTTCTCCGGCTCGGGGCTCGGGATCCGGGCACCGTTGAGCGAGGTGGTGGTGTACCGCTCGCCGAGACCGCGCACGAACACGTACTTGCCGTCCTGCACCGTCACGCCGCTGACCCGCTGGACCGCCTGGGCGGCGTCGCCGTCCGGGCTCCGGCTGATCTCCTCGGCGGTGACCGCGTTGACCACATTGGCCGACTGCCGCTGCTCGTTGAGGGCGCCGGCGACCGAGCCGCGCTCCGCCTCGGCGCTCACCGACAGCTCCTCGAGGGTGACGGTCTGGGCGCTGAGGGCGATGTCCAGAGTGGTGATCGCTCCCGGGGTGACCTCGACCCCGGTGACGGCCTTGGCCTGGTAGCCGATCAGGCGGACCCGCAGCGTGAGGATTCCCGCCGGGGCGTTGAGGAGGACGTAGCGGCCGTCAATGCCGGCGGTGGCCCGCGTGGGCGTCGTGGCCCCGACGACTTCGACAATGGCGCCAGCCAGGGTGGTACCCTGATCGCTGTCCACGACCCGGCCGGTGACCCGGCCGGTGCCCTGGGCGGCGAGGGGGGCGAAGGCCAGCAGGCTGAGCAGTCCCACGGCGAGCGCGACGGGATGAGCGGCATGGTATCTCATGGCCGCGAACGATCGCAGGACGCTGTCTCACGATGCTCACGATCCTGTAACAGGAGCGTGACGACGGCGGGACGAAAAGCGGCGGGAGATGTACGACAGCGGGACGAAGGGCGGCGGGAAGAACGGCAGCGGGACGGTCCCGCCGCGGTATCTCCCGCCGCAGACTCTCCCGCGGCTGTTCGTCCCGCTACTCGTTATGCAGCTCCGTCCGGGCCGTCTGGGGCGGGGCATTGGGCTTCACCCGCACCGACTTGGCGGGGATGCCGACGTTCACGTGGTACGGCCTGACGTTCTTGGTGGCGAGGGCCATGGCGCCGACCATGCCGTTGGTGCCGACGCGGGTGCCGGCCAGGACGGTGGCGTGGTAGGTGATCCGGACGTCGCTCTCGAGGACGGTCTGTGCCAGGGTGACGTCCTTCTGCTCGACGATGCTGTGGGTGTGGCTGTAGATGTTGGCGTAATCGGAGATGCTGACCCGGTCGCCGAGGGTGATGCCGCCGCGGTCGTCGAGCAGGACATGGCGGTGCACCACGACATCGTCACCGACCTCGAGGTGGTAGCCGTACGAGAACTCGACGTGCTGAAAGCATTTGAAGTTCCGGCCGCAGCGCGCGAAGATCCGCGGCGCCAGCAGCCGGCGGAACCGGACGCCGAGGTCGACGTTCTGGGCGCCGAGTGGGGTGCGGTCGAAGGAGTACCAGAGCCAGAGCAGGGGCTTCACCCGGGCGAACTTTTCGGCGTCGACGTCGGCGTAGTACTCCGGCTCGAGGGTGATGTTGCGGGGGTCGAGGGCCAGCAGGGCGGCGCGGGTGGCCGCCGGGGTGGCCGGGTCGGCCATCAGGTCGTCCCAGGCCCGCCCGCCGGGGTACCAGAGCTGGTACAGGGTGTCCCGGCAGATCCGGGACCAGTCCGCGTCCGGGGCGCCCAGGGCGGCATCGAGTTCGGCCAGCCAGGCCTCGTGGAGCTGCTGCGCCTGGGCGGGGAGGGAGAGCGCCTTGAGGGGTAGGAGCATCGGCGACAGGAGGAGTGAAAAGTGAACAGTGAAAAGTGAACAGGGGCAGGCCGCGTGTAGCGGGGGCACGTGAACCGGAACCCCGGACCCGAGTTTTCCGGAAGACCGTGAAGGAACCGTGAATAGAACCCCTTGGCCGGCTTGAGGCAACGCGGCCTGAACGAACCTTCACAGGGCGATAACCCGGGGTTCACCCAGCGGGTGCCACTATTCCGGCAACAATCAACCGGATCACGGCCCATGCACGTGCCATTGCAGATCAGCGCCCGCGACGTTCCCCTCAGCACGGCTGACGAGGAAGCCATCACGCGGGCCGCTGAGACCCTGGACAGCTACGGGGACCGGATCACCAGCTGCCGGGTCGCGGTGGCGCTGCCGCACCGGCATCACCGCAAGGGAATTCCCTATGAGGTTCGGGTGGACGTGGGCCTTCCCAAAGGCCACGCGGTGGTGACCCGTCAGTCGAATCCCAGCCTGGCAACCGCGGTGCAGGAGGCGTTCAGCTCGGCCCGCCGCCAGGTGCAGGACCACATGGGAGGTCTGCGGGAGTTCAGCCGGGAGGCCTGAGGCAGAGAGAACACGAGAGGGAGAGAGAAGGAGAGGAAGGAGGGTTGCCGCCGCTCTTCCTCTCCTTGCTGTCTCCCTCTCTGCCTTTCTGACGTCAACACCGGAGATGGTGCCCAAGCCACTCCCTCGCCAGGGCCGACACCTGATCCAGGGTTCCGGGTTCCTCGAAGAGGTGGGTCGCGCCCGGCACGACGGCCAGGCGCTTTTCGCATCGGAGCTGGGACAGTGCCTGGCGATTGAGGTCGAGCACCTGCTCGTCACGGCTCCCGACGATCAGGAGGGTCGGGGCGGTGACCCGGGGGAGTGCCCCGCCGGCGAGGTCAGGCCGGCCGCCTCGGGAGACCACGACCGCGATGTCCTTCCGGGCCGCCGCGGCGACAAGGGCGGCCGCGGCACCGGTGGAGGCGCCGAAGTAGCCGATCGGCAGCAAGGGAGCCTCTGTCCGGGCCCAGTCGGTGGCGCCGTCGAGCCGTTCGGCCAGGAGGGGAATGTCGAAGACGTTCGCGCGGCTGGCGCTCTCCGGGTCGGTGAGCAGGTCGAAGAGCAGCGTCCCGATCCCGGCGGAGCGGAGATCGGCGGCAACCCGGTTGTTGCGCACTGAGAGGCGGCTGCTGCCGCTGCCGTGGGCGAAGAGGACGAGCCCGATGGCCCGGTCAGGGATCGCCAGGAGGCCGGGCAGGGCGACGGGGCCGAGACGGATGCTGACGTCGCGGCCGAGGGGCGGATGAGCGGTCATGGATGGCCCTCCCTGCCGGAACGCTGGCAAGGAGGGCATGAACATCCGGTGAACCCGGGGTGAAGGGTGGAGGGCGCCCAGGGCGAGTCTACTTCCGGGTGACCGAGTCGGGGAATCCCATGAGGTAGGCGAACCGCCACTGCCCGTCCGCCTCCTGGCGGACCGTCGCGGCCCACCGCCAGTAGGTGGTGCGAGCGGTCCCGCTCGAGTCGAAGGTATCCCAACTGGTGCCGAGCACACCCAGGGTGCCTGGGGCGACCGCTCGGGCGAGCCTCACGGACAGGAGCCCGCCCTTGGGGTGGCCCAGGGCCTGGAATGCCGAGGCGTAGAGCGACTGGATGCCCTGGCGGCCGGTGGTGGTGGGGAACCCCAGGAAGGCCGCCGTGCCGCTCTCGGTGAAGGTTGCCGCGACCGCCGCGCCATCCGCAGTGAGCCACGCCTCGGTGTATCGCCGTGCCAGCTCCGTCGCCGCGTTGATCGTGGTGGCGCTGTCGGGAACGGCGGGAGCGGCGGCCGGCTGCTCCGCGGCTCGGGCGCATCCGGCAGCGAGGGCGAGGGCGGCGAACAGTAGGTACCGCATGCGGGGCCTCCTCACTTCTTCGTCACGGTGGAATCGACCATCGCCATCATGTAGCCCCATCGCCACCGGCCATCGGCCCCCCGGACGAAGGAGGCGGCGTACCGGCCGTAGTCGGTCATCTCGCCGGCCCGGCCCTTCACGGTGTAGCGCTCGACGATGGTGCCGGCCTGATTGACCAGGTTGTTGCTCATGGCCACGGTGATCTGGGGCGTGGCCGATGCCTCGAGGTAATCCACCTGCGCGTAGAGCGGGGCGAACACGGCCCGCACGGCCTCGCGGCTGGTCATGGGCGGAAAGCCCCGGGCGTCGACCCAGACACTCTCGCTCATCATCCCGAGGATGGCCTCGAAGTTCTCCGACGTGTCGGCGGTGGCCCACCGGTCCCAGAGGTCGGCGATGCCGGCCATGACGGCGGCGGTGTCCACCGTGGCCGCGGCCGCCCGGGGCGGCGACTTCCCGGCGGGACCACAGGCGCCCGCGGCGATAACCAGGAGGATCGTGCCCACGGGGGCAATTCGTGGTCTGGTCATGGTGCCTCAGGGGTGG
>DASWBQ010000231.1:0-23739 GCA_036390535.1 Gemmatimonadales bacterium
CGACATGTTGTCGGTGTTCATCACGCCATGGGCGAACCCGACCGCCTGCCAGGACGCGACCAGGCGCGCGGTGCGCACCGTCACCTCCCGGAGCCAGGCGGCGTACCGGCCGGCGAGGGAAGGGAAGTGGTTGGTAATGACGTGGTCGGCGAGCGCCTTCACCAGGTCCTCGCGGCCCCGGGCCGCCAGCACTTCGAAACTGCCGAACCGGAGGTGGCTCGGCGCCAGCCGGAGCAGCGTCGCGGCCGGTTCCGGCGCCTCGCGCTGGACCTGTTCCTCGCCCCGCACGATCGCCAGCGCCCGGGTGGTCGGGATCCCCAGCCCGTGCATCGCCTCGCACCCGAGGTACTCGCGAATTACGCTCCGGAGCACCGCCCGGCCGTCCCCGCCGCGGGCGAAGCGGGTCGGGCCGCTTCCCTTGAGGTGGAGGTCCCAGCGCTCGCCGCGCCGGTTCTTCACCTCACCGAGGAGGACGGCGCGCCCGTCACCCAGCTGGGGCACCCAGGTGCCGAACTGGTGACCGGCATAGAGCATCGCCACCGGCTCGGCGCCGGGAATCCGCCGCGCGCCGGAGAGATAGCGCGCGAGGTCGTCCTGAGTGGCGCGGGCGAGATCGAGATCGAGGAGGGCGGCCGCGTCGGGGTTCACCGCGACCAGCGACGGCGACGCCAAGGGCACCGGATCGATGACTTCGTAGAAGTCCGGGGCGAGGCGCGCGTAACTGTTGTCGAACGCGAGCGCGGTGATGGCAGGCACGGTCGTGCAATATAGCGACTCGTGGCCGAGCGAACAGTGACGGCCGACACGCGACACGCGATACGGGACAAGTGAAGCGTGAGCAGTGAGCAGTGAGAAGTGAAAGGGAGGTTGGACGGGCCAGGGGCCTGACGCCCGGTCACTCGTCACTCCTCACCGCTCACTTCTCACTCCTCACCCCTCACTCCTCACTGCTCACTTGTCACGCTTCACTCCCTCGGCGATGCCCGCTTCCGAGACGCCCGGCCGGGACGGCGAGGGGGCCGGCAGGACCGGGGGATCGGGAGGGGGCTTCCGGACCCTTTCACACGGGGTTCACAGCGGCTTCATCCCCGATGTGAGAAAATCTTCACCCTGTGGAACCGCACTCCCGCGTCCAGTCCCTGGACACGCCGCCCTCCGGGCGTCCCCCGGCTGGCCGACTTGACCCCAACGGGCGAGGCGGCGAAAATCCTGACTCAGTTTGTCCCTTCTCCGGGCCAGGGTGGCCCCGGGGGGAGCTTCCTGCCTTGCACCTCCGATCCGGACGACCGTGCCAGCTTTCGGCGTTCACACGCGCAGGGCCTGCATCGAGCGGGGCCGAGCGCGCTTTTTTTTCGTTTTGTATACATACCTGAGAGGATCGCTATGAAATGGCTTCGGTGCATCTTCGGTGCACTCCTGGCAGTGGCCCTGCAGTCGCCGCTGTCGGCGCAGGCGCCCACTGGCACCATTCGCGGCGTCGTGTCGGACGCCGAGTCGAAGCAGGGGCTCCAGGGCGTGCTGGTCGACTTCGGGGGGCGGCGCACGCTGACCCTGACCGATGGCCGCTTCACCCTCACCGTACCGGCGGGCACGGACACCCTGCGGGCCAAGTTCCTGGGCTACGCCGCCACCACCCGGGTGGTCACGGTTCCGGCCGGCGGTGAGATCACGGTGGACGTGGGCCTCGTGGCCCAGGCGGTGAGCCTGGCCGAGATCGTGGTCACGGGCTACGGCCAGCAGACGGCCGGCAACATCACCGGTGCCGTCAGCGCGGTCCAGGCGGCGGACTTCAACACCGGCCGGGTGATCAGTCCCACCCAGCTGATCCAGAACAAGGTGCCGGGCGTCCAGGTGGTGGACAACAATGAGCCGGGCGGCGGCCTCGCGATCCGGATCCGCGGCGCCACCTCCATCAACGCCAGCAACGAGCCGATGTACGTCATCGACGGCGT
Source organism: Gemmatimonadales bacterium (assembly GCA_036390535.1). Lineage (GTDB taxonomy): Bacteria > Gemmatimonadota > Gemmatimonadetes > Gemmatimonadales > GWC2-71-9 > SZUA-320. The sequence continues at coordinate 1,953 of DASWBQ010000231.1, forward strand.
GCCGGTCGGCTTCGGCGCCGGCGGCGGCCTCTCGGCCGGCCGCGACCCGCTCGCCTCGCTCAACCCGAACGAGATCGAGACCATCACGGTGCTCCGCGATGCCTCGGCGGCCGCCATCTACGGCGCCAACGCCGCCAACGGCGTGGTGATCATCGAGACCAAGCGCGGCAAGCAGGGGATCGGCTTCGAGTACACCGGGAGCTTCTCGACCTCGCAGATCGACCGGGTCCCCAGCATGCTGAACGCGGAACAGTTCCGGGCGGCGGTACAGCAGTACGCCCCCCAGAACGTCAGCCAGCTGCTCGGCGAGAGCACCGACTGGTACGGCCTGGTGAGCCAGTCCGGCTACGGCGCCGACAACAACTTCGCCTTCTCGGGCGCCGGCGAGAACACCAACTGGCGGCTGTCGCTGGGCTACCTGAACCAGGAAGGCGTCATCAAGGGCACCAAGCTCGACCGCCTGGCCCTGGGCGCCAGCTTCCAGCAGATGCTGTTCAATGACCGGCTGGAGATCCGGGCCAACGTCAAGGGCTCGCAGCAGGAGGACGACTTCACCCCGGGCGGCGTGCTCTCCAACGCCGCGCAGTTCGGCCCGACCCAGCCGATCTATGACCAGGCCAGCGCGACCGGCTATTACGAATGGCCGGGCAACAAGCTGCAGTCGGCCGACAATCCGATGGCCATCCTGGGGCTGGCCACCGAGACCGGCACGACCTACCGCAGCAGCGGCAGCGCCCGGGCGACCTACCGGATGCCCTTCCTCGAAGCGCTCCGGGCCCGGGTCGACCTGAGCTACGACGTCGCCAAGGCCGAGCGGAAGTCCTTCTTCCCGAGCACCCTGCACGGCCAGACCAAGACCGGCCAGTACGGCAGCGACTACCGTTCCAACTACAGCCAGAACCAGTCCACCCTCGAGACCTACCTGAACTACGTGGCGCCGGTGCACTTCCTCCCCGGGACGATCGACATGACCGGCGGCTACTCCTACATGCAGTCGCACGGGGAGTATCCGTGGTACCAGGCCACCGGGCTGGCGACCGACCTGCTCGAGGGCAACGGGGTGACCTCCGCCAAGACCGTCCAGAACTTCCAGGACATCCAGGAGGCGAAGCTGATCTCCTTCTTCGGGCGGCTGAACTACAACATCGACGACAAGTACATCCTGATGGCGACCCTGCGGCGGGACGGCTCGTCGCGGTTCGGGGAGGACAACGCCTGGGGCACCTTCCCCTCGGTGGCGGTGGCCTGGCGGCTCTCGCAGGATCTCTTCCCGAACAGTGAGCTGCTTTCCGACATGAAGCTCCGGGCCTCGTGGGCCAAGACCGGCAACCAGGCCTTCGGCAACTACCAGCAGTACTCGACCTACCTGGTCGGCAACACCCAGTCGCAGGTCCAGTTCGGCAACGAGTTCGTCCCCACCATCCGGCCGAGCGCGGTCGACCCGGCCATCCGGTGGGAGGAGACCCAGTCGTACAACGTCGGTCTCGACATCGGCCTCTGGAACCAGCGCCTCAGCGCCTCCATCGAGTACTACACCAAGGACACCGACGACCTGATCTTCAACGTGCCGGTGGCGGCGGGGACCAACCTGTCGAACTACGTGACCACCAACATCGGCAGCATGAAGAACAAGGGCGTGGAGGTTGGCCTGAGCGCCCGGGTCCTCGAGCCGGCCGACAAGGGCCTCGCCTGGACGGCCGACTTCACCGTGTCCCACAACACCAACGAGCTGACCTCGATCAACCCGTTCGCGGGGTCCGCGACCGAGATCCTGGTCGGCGGCATCGCCGGCGGCGTCGGGACCACCATCCAGGTGCTCCGGCCGGGCGTGTCGGTCAACTCGTTCTACGTGTACGAGCAGAAGTACGACGACGCGGGGAAGCCGATCGAAGGCAGCTACGTGGACCGGAACAACGACGGCACCATCAACGTCGCCGACCGCCGGCCCTACAAGAACCCCTTCCCGGCCTGGATGCTCGGCCACTCGTCCTACTTCAACTGGGGCAAGTTCGACGCCGGGTTCACGCTCCGCGCCTACCTCGACGTCTACACGTACAACAACGTGGCGTCGAACCTCGGGACCTACATCGAGACCACCCGGGGCGCTCCCTACAACCTGCACAGCTCGGTGCTGGAGACCGGGTTCACGCAGCCCCAGTACCTGTCGGACTACTACGTCGAGGACGCGTCCTTCCTCCGGATGGACAACCTCACCCTCGGCTACACCTTCCAGCTCAACAACCAGCCGCTGCGGGTCTTCGGGACCCTGCAGAACGCCTTCACGATCACCGGGTACAGCGGCGTGGATCCTACGTCGGGTCTCCTGGGTATTGACAACAACATCTACCCGCGGTCGCGCACCTTCAGCGTCGGCCTCAGCATCCGGCAGTAGGGGGACCGCCATGGACACGACCATTCCACGCAAGGACGGAACCATGATCCGCACGAGCCGCAGGGGGCTGGCTGTGGCCGCCGCCGCCCTGTTCCTGGCCGCTGCCGGCTGCACCGATACGGTGGTGGAGCCGAAGAGCACGGTCACCGAGGCCAACGTCTTCAATGACCTGAACTCCTACAAGTCCTTCCTCGCCAAGGTCTACGGCGGGCTGGCCGTCAGCGGCCAGCAGGGGCCGGCCGGCCAGGGCGACATCGCCGGCATCGACGAGGGCTTCTCGCAGTACCTCCGCCTCTACTGGGAGGCGCAGGAGCTCCCGACCGACGCGGCCGTGATCGGGTGGGGCGATGTCGGCCTCCCCGAGATGAACACCCAGATGTGGGCGGCGACCAACTCGTTCGTGGTGTCGATGTACTACCGCATCTACTTCCAGGTCGCGATGGCCAACGAGTTCCTGCGGCAGACCACGGACGCCAAGCTCGCCGAGCGGAACGTCCCGGCCAGCCTCCGGACCACGATCGGCACCTACCGCGCCGAGGCCCGGTTCCTCCGGGCCCTCAGCTACTGGCACGGGCTCGACCTCTTCGGCAAGGGGATCCCGCTGGTGACGGAGGACAGCCCGATCGGCGCGACCCCGCCGGCCCCGGCCGAGGGTGACGCCATCTACCAGTACATCGTCAGCGAGCTGACCGCGATCCAGGGCCAGCTGCCGCCCAACGGCGCCGCCTCGTACGGGCGGGCCACCCCGGCGGCCGCGGCGATGCTGCTGGCGAAGGTGTACATGAACGCGGGCGTCTACACCGGCACCCCGAACTACGCCGGCGTCATCACGGCGCTGGGTCCGGTCCTCTCCGGCCCGTACTCGCTGGCCACGGACTACCGGAAGAACTTCCTGGCGGACAACCACACCTCGCCGGAGATCATCTTCGCCATCACCCAGGACGGCCTGAAGACCACGACCTGGGGCGGGATGACCTTCCTGGTCCACGCCTCCTGCGGCGGCAACATGGACGCCAACGCGTCCGGCATCGACGGGTGCTGGTGGGGTCTCCGGATGAAGCCCGAGACCTACGCCCTGTTCGGGGCGGGCGACAGCCGCGGCGCCTACTTCTACACCAACGGCCAGTCGACCACCATCAGCAACATCAGCGACTGGTTCCAGGGCATCCCCGCGCCGAAGTACATCAACAAGACCTCGGCCGGCGCGTCGGGCTCGCACCCGACCCACGTCGACACCGACTTCCCGATGTTCCGGCTGGCCGATGCCTACCTGATGTACGCCGAGGCCCACCTCCGGAACGGCGGCGGCACCGCCGCCCAGGCGCTCCAGTACGTCAACGCTCTCCGGCAGCGGGCCTTCGGCAGCAACGCCGGCAACATCACCGCCGGCCAGCTGACCCTGGACTTCATCCTGGCGGAGCGCGGCCGGGAGCTGCTCTGGGAGGGCCACCGCCGTCCGGACCTGATCCGGTACGGACGGTTCACCGGCGGCACCTACCTCTGGGCGTGGAAGGGCGGCGTCCAGGCGGGGCGGGCTACCGAGACGTTCCGTGACCTCTATCCGCTGCCGGCCAACGAGCTGGTCGCCAACCCGAACCTGAAGCAGAACCCGGGCTACTAGCACGTCGCGGTCACTATGGTTCCACCGGGCGCCGCGCCTCCGCTTCGGCGGGGGCGCGGCGGCCCTTTTTCTGCTCCTGGCCGCCGGCTGCGGCAGCGACGAGCCGGCGGTGTCACCCGGCATGCCCCCGGGCCGGCCGGTACTGGCGCCGACCTACCGGCCGAGCGGCCAGATGGCCGCGGGCCACGTCGTGGTGCATCTCTTCGAGTGGAAGTGGACCGACATTGCCACCGAATGCGAGTCGGTTCTCGGTCCTGCCGGGGTCTGGGCGGTGCAGGTCTCGCCGCCCCAGGAGCACAGCCTGGTGCCCGGCCGCGACTGGAGCCAGCGCTACCAGCCGGTCAGCTACAGCGTCGAGAGGAGCCGGTCGGGGACCGGTGACGAGTTCCGGCAGATGGTCGGCCGATGCCGGGCGGCGGGAGTCGGCATCGTGGTCGACGCGGTCATCAACCACATGACCAACTTCCCGAGCCCGGGCACCGGCAGCAACGGCACGGCATATACGAAGTACGCCTATCCCGGGCTCTACACCCCGGCGGACTTCCACTCGCCCTGTTCCCTGCTCAACTACCAGGACGCGGCGGTGGTGCAGGAGTGCGAGCTCTTCTCGCTGCCGGACCTCCACACCGGCCTGGCCTCGGTGCGCCAGAAGCTCGCGGACTACCTGCTGTCGCTGTCGCGCGCCGGGGTGGCCGGCTTCCGGATCGACGCCGCCAAGCACATCCAGCAGGTGGAACTCGACGACATCGTCGCGCGGGTAAACCGCGCCCTCGCCGGGGAAGGGAAGCCGGCCCCGTACTGGTTCCTGGAGATCAGCGGCGGGGCGGGGGAGGCCCTGACCGAGGCCGACTTCTACGGCGTCGGCTACGCCTCGGGCGGCGCCGCCGACATCACCGAATTCACCTTTACCGGCGTCGGGAACAAGTTCCGGAACCTCAACGGCGAGTTCATCGCCCAGCTCAACCCCGGCGGCCCGCCAGGGGGGCAGTTCTCGGAGCAGGCGTGGGGGATCATGCCGACCGACAAGGCGGTGGTCTTCCTCCAGAACCACGACACCCAGCGGCAGTGCGGCATCGGCTACCGGGACGGCGCGGCGTTCCGGCTGGCCAACGTCTGGATGCTGGCCCAGCCCTACGGCTTTCCCTCGGTGCTCTCGGGGTATGCGTTCAACTGCCCTGGCGAGGCGAGCCGCGGTCCGCCGTCCGACGCCAGCGGCAACACCAATGACGTCGTCTGCGCGCCGGTGATGGAGGCGGCCTCGCCCGGGCAGTGGACCTGCGAGCACCGCGACCCCGCGATCCGGACGATGGTGGGCTTCCGCCGGGCGGTCGCCGGCACCACTATCAATCACTGGTGGGACAACGGCGCCAACGCCATCGCCTTCTCCCGGGGAGACCGGGGTTTCGTGGCGATCAACAACGAGCGGAACGCCGTGGACGTCATCACCACCACCGGGCTGCCGGCCGGCAGCTACTGCGACCGGCTGACCGGCGGGCGGGCCGGAGGCGGCTGCGCCGGCACCACCGTGACGGTGGATGCGGCCGGCGCGGTCCGGCTCCGGCTCGAGTCCGGCACCGCCATCGCCATCGACGCCACGACGCGACGCTAGGTCGCTCGCGGCCCGCTTCCGAACGAGGAATCCCCATGCGGAACCGTCCCCTTGCCGCCCTCTTCTGGCTCGCCTTCGCTGCGGCGCCGGCGGCCACCCCGGTCCCCGCCCAGGCGCCGGCGAACGCCATGGCGCCCGACACCTCCTGGGTCACCCGGAGTGCCATCTACCAGATCTTCGTCCGCGATTTCTCCCCCGCAGGGACCTTCCGGGGCGTGATCGACGGGCTGGACCGGGTCGAGGCGGTCGGCGCCGACGTGATCTGGCTGATGCCGATCCACCCGATCGGCGTCTCCAACCGCAAGGGCAGCCTGGGCTCACCATATGCCGTGGTCGACTACTACGCGGTGAACCCCGATATGGGCACGCGGGCTGACTTCCGCGAGCTGGTGCGCGCCGTCCACGCCCGGGGGATGAAGCTGATCATCGACTGGGTGCCCAACCACACCGCTCACGACGCGGTCTGGACCACCGCCCACGCCGACTTCCACGTCCGCGACTCGGCGGGCCGGCTGACGACGCCCCGGGACGAAAAGGGGAACCTGACCGATTGGACCGATGTCGCCCAGCTCGATTACGGCAAGCCGGCCCTGCGGCAGGCGATGCTCAGCGCCATGCGCTACTGGCTGGAGGAGTTCGGGATCGACGGCTTCCGGGTGGACGTGGCGGGCTTCGTGCCCGACGATTTCTGGCGGGAGGCCGTGCCCGCCCTGCGTCGCGCCGTGCCCCGGCCGATCCTCCTCCTGGCGGAGTGGGGTGATCCGAAGATGCACCGCCTGGGGTTCGACCTGACCTACGGCTGGGATCCCTACGCCCGGCTGAAGGAGGTCTGGAAGGGGGCGTCGGCGTCGGCCTTCGTCCAGAAGGAAGTCGCCGAGATGCAGGCGTGGCCCCGGGGCGGGATGCGGCTCCGCTTCACCACCAACCACGACGAGACCGCCTGGGACCAGCCGCCGGTGACCCTCTTCGGGGGTCCCGCAGGGGCGCGCGCCGCCCAGGTGGCCACCGCCCTCCTGCCGGGGCGGCCGATGCTCTACAACGGGCAGGAGGCCGAGAGTCCACTCAAGCTCCGCCTGTTCGAAAAGGACACCATCGACTGGAATGCGCCCGGGCTCCCGGCGGCCCGCGTCTTCTACCGGCGGGTGATGGAACTGTCGCGCACCCTTCGCGCCGGGGACTTCGCCGCGGTGACGACCAGCGCGCCCGGGGACGTGATCGCCTACCGCCGCGGTGACGCGGTCGTGCTGGTGAACCCGCGGCCGCGCGAGGTCAGGTTCTCGGTGACCGGCGTCGCGGTCGACGGAACCCGCGACCTCCTGACCGACCGCACCCACGCCGGGACGACCGTCTCGCTGCCGGCCCACGGCGCGATGGTCCTGGCACCCCGGTGAAGCGCCGGGCGTTCGTCCAGGGGCTGACCGCGGCCGGCTCTGCCGGGGCGCTGGGCTTGCTCCGGCCGAAGCCGATCGCGGCAGCCGAGGGAGGCCGGACGGTGACCCGCCTCGACACCGGGTGGAAATTCCTGCGGGAGGATCCGGCCGGGGCCGCGGCGTCCGGACTCGACGAGGCCGGCTGGGAGGCGGCAACGCTGCCGCACACCGCGCGGATCGAGGCGCTGGTGACGGGGCGGACCGGCTCGGCCGACGCCCAGTGGCAGGGGATCTGCTGGTACCGGCGCCGGATCCTCCTGCCGCCCGAGGCCGCCGGGGAGCAGGTCCTGCTTCGCTTCGAGGCCGCCATGAACGTGGCGGAGGTCTGGTTCGATGGCGAGCGGATCGGGGGGCACCAGGGCGGCTGGCTCCCCTTCGTGATCGACCTGACCGACCGGGTGCGGCCCGGGCGGGAACACCTCCTGGCGGTACGGCTCGACAATCGGGACAATCCGGTCACCGGCCCCAAGCCGCTCGCCCAGCTCGACTTCAACACCTACCACGGGCTCTATCGGACCGTGGAGCTGGTCCGGAAGGACCGGCTGCAGATCACCGACCCGATCCTGGCGGACCGCCCGGCCGGCGGGGGCGTCTTCGTCACCTTCCCGCGGGTCTCCCCCGAGGCGGCCACCGTGCGCACCCGGGTTCACGTCCGGAACGGGCACGGGTCGGCCCGGACCTTCATGGTCCAGACCACCCTGCGGACGCCCGATGGAGTCACGGTCGTCGGGCTGGCCTCCCGGCCGGTGACGCTGCCGGGCGGGACCGACACCGAGGTGATGCAGGAACTGGAGGTCACGCGGCCGCGGCTCTGGAGCCCCGCCGCGCCCCACCTCTACCACCTCGAGCTGGCGGTAGTGTCGGACGGGAAGGTGGCCGACGCCGAGATGGTCCGCATCGGGATCCGGCACCTGGCGGTGTCACGCGAAGGCATCCGGATCAACGGCGAGCGGCAGTTCCTGCGCGGCACCAATCGCCACCAGGAATACCCGTACATCGGATACGCCGTGCCGGACGCGGCGCAGTACCGCGACGCCCGGAAGATCAAGGACGCCGGCTTCGACTACGTGCGGCTGTCCCACTACCCGCAGAGTCCGGCCTTCATGGACGCCTGCGACGAGCTCGGGCTGGTGGTCATGGACTGCATCCCGGGGTGGCAGTACTTCAACCCGGATCCGGCCTTCGCCGAGCTTCAGTACCGCAACTGCCGGACCCTGATCCGCCGGGACCGGAACCATCCCTGCGTCGTGCTCTGGGAAGTCTCGCTCAACGAGACCGCGATGCCGCCGGAGTTCATCAGCCGGACCCAGGCGATCGCGCATGAGGAGTACCCCGGCGACCAGTGCATCACCGCCGGGTGGGTGCCCGGCTATGACGTCCTCCTCGACGCCCGCCAGCACGGCGGGTGCCGCCGGGCCGGGGAGAAGATCTGCCTGGTCAGCGAGTACGGCGACTGGGAGTACTACGCCATGAACGCCGGCCTCGACCAGACCGCCTGGCGCGACCTGTCGCCGGCGGAGAGCAACAGCCGCCAGCTCCGGTGGCAGGGGGAGCGGGCCCAGCTGCAGCAGGCGCTCAACTTCCAGGAGGCCCACAACGACAACCAGGGCACCGCCGCCGTCGGGGACGGCCTGTGGGTCATGTTCGACTACAACCGGGGGTACGCGCCGGACATCGAGTCGTCCGGTTGCATGGACATCTTCCGGCTGCCGAAGTACGGCTGGCATTTCTTCCGGAGCCAGCGCCACGCCGACGACCCCGCCGGCGGTCCGATGGTCTTCATCGCCAGCGACTGGGCGCCCGGTTCGGCTCCGGACGTCCGGGTCTTCAGCAACTGCGACGAGGTGGCGCTGTCCCTCGACGGCGCCGTGGTGGAGCGCCGCGGCCCGGACCGCGACCGGCTCAGCACCCACCTCGCCCATCCGCCCTTCACCTTCCGGACCGGCGGCTTCCGGCCCGGGCTGCTGGAGGCAGTGGGGTACCGCGCGGGCCAGCCGGTGGCCCGTCACGCGGTGCGCACCCCGGGCCCGGTGCAGCAGCTGACGCTCGAGTTCGACCTGTCCGGCCGGCCCAGGGACCGTGGTCGCAAGGACGACATCTTCTGCTACTGCGCGCTCCGGGACGTCGAGGGCACGGTGGTGCCCTCCGCCTGGGAGAACGTCGCGTTCGGGGCCGTGGGCGGGGCCAGGCTGGTCGGGGCCAATCCGGCCTCGAGCGATGCCGGCATCGCCAGCATCCTGATAGAGACCGATCCCGGCGCCGGCCCCGCCGCCGTCTACGCCCTGGCGATCGTCCGGGAGGGCAACCAGGCCCGGATGCTGAGCGCGGGGGCGGCGCTCGAGGGCGGTACGCCATCGCACCGGGCCCAGTTGCTGGGTGACAGCGCGGTGCTCCGGGTCGGTGGCCTGGTCGTCGCCTCGCTCCCCGTGCACGCCCCGAAGTACCGCGTGCCGGCCAGCGCCCCGCCGGACCGGCGGGACGCTTTCCGCCGGTAGCCACATGCGCCTGCTCCTGGCCGTCGTCTGCGCGGCCACCCTCCTGTCCGACCCATCCGATCTCCTGGCGCAGCGGATGCTGGCCAACCGCCCGGTCTACGTGGACAGGGAAGGGGTGGTCCGGTGGAAGGACGACCGGCGCGAGGTGACGCTCTTCGGCGCCAACTACGTTCTCCCCGGCGCCTCCGACTACCGGGCCGCCGGGTATGTCGGCGCCGACCGGAAGCGGGTCATCGAGCAGGACATGGCCCACTTCGCGCGGATGGGATGGGACGGCATCCGGCTCACCTTCTGGGGCGACTGGGAGGCCGCCGACACCCTCGGCAACCTGATCGCCAACGACCACCTGGACCTGCTGGACTACCTCGTCGCCCGGGCCCGCGAGCGCGGCATCTACATGCTGTTCAGCCCGATCCAGCTGTACGGCGCCAACTGGCCCGACGCGCTGCGGGACACCTCGGCCCCCGGCTTCGGCCGGCGCTACGACCGCAGCCGCATGGGCACCGACCCCGCCGCGATCGCGGCACAGGCCAACTACCTCCGCCAGATCCTCGAGCACGTCAATCCCTACACGGGCGTCGCCTACAAGGACGAGCCGGCGATCGTCTTCATCGAGCTGGTCAACGAACCGGTGCACCACCCCGAGGACCTCGAGGGCTCCGTGCGCTACATCAACACCCTGGTCGACGCGGTGCGGAGCACCGGCTGCACCAAGCTGATCACCTACAACGTCAGCCAGGACTTCCGGATCAGCGAGGCGATCCGCCGGTCAAAGGCCCAGGGGATCACCTACGGGTGGTACCCGACCGGGCTCAACTCGGGGCACGAGCTCGAGGGGAACTTCCTTCGCACCGTCGACGACTATCCCCACATGCGGGACCCCCTGCTGGCGCGGCTGCCGCGGATCGTCTACGAGTTCGACGTGCCCGACACCCGGAGCGCGGCGATGTACGCGGCGGTGGCGCGGACCTTCCGCGCCGGCGGCATCCAGTTCGCCGCGATGTTCTCGTACGACATGCTGGCGACCGCCTCCCGCAACCTCGGCTGGCAGACCCACTACCTGAACCTGGTCTACACCCCGCACAAGGCGATGGGAGCGATCATCGCCGCGGAAGCGATGCGCCGGCTGCCCCGCGGCAAGTCGTGGGGCCCGTACCCCGGGAACACCCGGTTCGGTGACTTCCGGGTCGACGGGGACCCCGATCACGCCGAGCTGGTCGCGACCGACGCCCTGATGTACGCCGGCTCGACCGAAGCGTCGCCGCCCGACCCGGCCGCCCTTCGCCGGATCGCGGGGTACGGGTCGTCGCCGGTGGTGAGGTACGACGGGGAAGGGATCTACTTCCTCGACCGGATGCGGCCGGGTCTCTGGCGGCTCGAGGTGTACCCCGACGCCGTCCCGGTCCGCGATCCCTTCGAGCCGCCGAGCCCGGGCAAGGTGGTCACCCGGGCGATCAGCCGGTCGTGGCCGATGACGGTGGCGTTGCCGGATCTCGGGGGGTCGTTCACGGTTCAGGTTCTCCGTCAGCCCGGGCGCGGCGGGGGCGCCGTGGCCAGCGCGGTCGCCGGGCGATTCACCGTCACCCCGGGGGTCTACCTCCTCAGCGCCGCCGGCGCCGTCGACGTCGCCACCCTGCCGTCGCACGTCGGCCGGCTGGGCCTCCAGGAGTACCACGCCCCGGCGCCGGACCCCCTGCCGCTCTCGATCGAGGTGCTGACCGCGCCGTACGCCCTTTCGGGGCGCGACCTGACGGTGCGGCCCCGGGTCGTCGACGACACGCCGCCCGATTCCGTGGCGCTTTACCTGAGGCCGGTCGGGCGCGGCTTCGAGCGCAGGGTTCCGATGCGCCCCGCCGGTGGCTACAGCTACGCCGCTACGATCCCCGCGGCGGTGCTGCAGGAAGGGCCATGGCAGTTCGTGATCGCCGCCTTCCGGGGTGGCGTGCCCGTGACCTTCCCGGGAGGATCGCGGGGGACGCCATGGGACTGGGACTTCCACAGCCAGGCGGCGTGGCCCCTCGAGGTGGTCGCGCCGGGCAGCACCCTCCGGCTGTTCGACCCCGGCGACGATGCGCGGCGCCTGGCCTTCAGCCGTATCGGCGACGCCGGCCGCCGCGGGCTCTTCCGGCTTGGGCAGTCGGCGGTGACGGGCCAGCCCGTCTTCCGGTTCGAGTATCCTCGCGACGGCAGCGGCCCGGAAGGCAATGACTACACCGCCTCGCTGGTCATCCGGGACCGCATCGTCGCCCGGCAGGAGACCATCGGGAACGGACAGGCGGTACGCCTGCGGCTCCGAGGCATCGGGCCCCGCCAGACCCTGCACCTTACCCTGATGGAGCAGGACGGCACCAGCTGGACGGCGCCCGTGACGGTGGACAGCAGCTGGAGCGAGCCACTGCTCCCGCTGGCGGCCTTCCGGGCCGGGCGCGGGGTGCTGCTGCCCCAAGGCTTCCCCCAGCAATGGAGTTACTGGGTCGGTCCGGCCGCCGGGCGCGGCGGGGCGGAGGATCGCCTCCGGCTCGATCGGCTGGAGCGGCTGCAGCTGTCGCTCCGGCGCGAGGCCGGGGCGGCCATTGCGCCCGGGCAGTACGGCGTCGAGCTGGAATGGGTGAGCCTGCACTCCGGCGGTCAGGGCGGCACCCCGTAGCCGCCGGCCTGCCACTCCTCCATTACCTTACGGGGAATGCTCCTCGTCGCGGGAGCGGCCCTTCCCGGCAATCCGCCGACATCGTGCCCTCCCGTCCGCCATTCAGGAGGGCACCATGGGACTCTTCGGCAAGATCCTTGAGAAACTCGGCATGGGCGCTGCGGCTCAGGCCCCGCCTCCCCCCGCTCCGCCGGCACCGGGTGCACCCCCGCCGCCGCCCGCACCGCCTGCACCACCCAGGACGGTCGCGCTCGTTGACGTCGTGGCCCAACTGGAGCAGCGCGCGGCCGCGAACCCGCAGAAGCTCAACTGGCGCACCTCCATCGTCGATCTGCTGAAACTGCTGGAGATCGACAGCAGCTTCGCGGCCCGCAAGGAACTCGCGGCCGAGCTGAACTGCCCGGCCGAGTTGATGGGTGATTCGGCCAAGATGAACGTCTGGCTCCACAAGATGGTGCTGATGCTCATCGCCTCGAACGGCGGCAACGTGCCCAAGGAGCTGCTCGACTGACGGCGGCGGCGTCTATCGTGGCCGGCACGCCGCGAGCCCCAGCCGCTCGGCGCCCCAGCTAGGCCAGCGACAGCTCCAGCGGCGGCGGCTCGTCTTGGACCAGGAACTCGAACTGCTCCCGGAACTGGTCGAGGGACACGTGCGCCACGGCGGCGAACCGGGCGATCTCGTGGGGGTTGGCGAAATCGTCCCGGCGGAGCCGGATCATGTAGCGCCGGGCAATCGCGTAGCGGGTCGAGCGGATGTTCACGTACCGGACCTTGGTCCGGCCGGTGACCGGGTCGAGGAGGTCGCGGAACGGCATCGCCACGAACTCGCCCCCCTGCATCGACATCATCGCCGCGCGGCCCCCCGAGAGGAGGTACTTCGCGGCGCAGTAGCCCAGGTCGCGGGCGTACTCGACGTCGTAGGGAATCGGGTCGGCGCAGCGCAACTCGTAGCCGATGTCCTTCGCCACGATGGTGGAGTTCAGCCCGAATTCCCGGAGCCGGTTCTGGACCGCCTGCTTCAGGATCTGGCCGATGGCGACCTCGGCGATCCGGAGGTGGCCGTGGGCGTCCCGCTCGACCCCGTCGAGCCCGGCCAGGTCGGCCGGGTCGAGCCCTTCGACCACCCCCTCGGCGATCACCGCCACGCCGTGCTTCTTGCCGGAGGCCAGCCGCTTGACGATCGCCCCGACCAGGGTGTCGGTGATCGTCTTCAGGGGGATGCCCTTGAGGCCGAACTCCTCCGGGATCAGCGTCAGGGTCGCGCCCGCCGCCTTGCCGATCCCCAGGGCGAGGTGGCCCGCCTTCCGCCCCATCGCGATCACGAAGTACCACCGCGAGGTGGTGTGGGCGTCCACCATCAGATTCTTGACGATCTCGGCGCCGTAGTGGCGCGCCGTCTGGAACCCGAAGGTGTTGATCTCCGGGGGGAGGGCGATGTCGTTGTCGATCGTCTTGGGGACGTGGACCACGTGGATCCGGCCGGCCGACTGCTCCTCGAGCCGCATCGCGGTGTAGGCGGTGTCGTCGCCCCCGATCGCGATCAGATGGGCCACCCCCAGGCGGAGCAGCGAGAGGACGGTGCTCTCGAGCAGTTCGGGGTTGGTGGTGGGGTTGTCGCGCGCGATCCCCAGGATCGAGCCGCCGCGGGCGTGGATCCGGCTCACCGAGTCGATGGTGAGGGGGGTGACGTGCTCGATGTCGCCCCGCATGATCCACTTGAATCCGTCCCGGATGCCGATGACCTCCACGCCGTCGAGGATGCAGCGGATGGTGGCAGCCGCGATGACCGCGTTGATGCCCGGTGCCGGCCCGCCGCCGACGACGATCGCTACCTTGCTGCGCTCGCTCATGAGGCTCCATCAGGGGTTTGACTGCGGGCGCGCCGGCCCGCCCGCGCCAGGGCCAGCATCGTCAGGCCGAAGGCCAGCAGCACCAGTCCCCACCACAGATTGACGTTGATGCCCAGCGAACGGGCGTAGATCGCGTCGCCCGACACCAGGCCGAAGACCACCAGCATGGCGCCGAAAATAGTGAACATCAGCCCGATCGGAAGCCGCAGGTCGAGGGACATGGCGCTCACCAGAAGAGGATGTTGAGGACGAGGGTCAGCCCCAGGACCCCGGCGCCGAGCACGGCCGGCCGGCCGTACCAGGCGAGGTGCCCGTCCTTGAGCTTCGGGGTCAACGAGTAGACCAGCCCCCGCAGTTCCTCGTCCGACTTGGTCCGCGGGGTGAGCAGCGAGGCCACGACGGTGATCGCGAAGCAGGCGGTCCAGGCGACGATCGCGGTCCAGAAGTTCTGGGCCATCTCGCTCGGGTAGGTGTGGAGCGTGGTGCCCAGGAAGGCGCCCTTGATGCCCGCGGCCGCCCCGTGCGGCAGGGTCAGCCCGTGGTGGATCGCCGCGGCCGCCGTGCCGCTGACCAGGCCGATGAAGGCCCCGTGCCCGGTGGAGCGCCGCCAGAACATCCCCAGCAGGAAGGTCGCGAACAGCGGGGCGTTCACGAAGGCGAACACCAGCTGCAGCATGTCCATGATGTTGTTGAACCGGGTGGCCGCGTAGGCGGCTGCCACGCTCGCCAGGATCCCGAACACGGTGGCGGCGTGCCCCATCCGGAGGTAATGCCGGTCGGTCTGTCCCGGCTTGATGTAGGCCTGGTAGATGTCGTAGGTCCAGACCGTGTTGAAGGCGGTGACGTTCCCCGCCATCCCCGACATGAAGGATGCCATCAGCGCCGTCAGGCCCAGGCCGAGGAGTCCCGAGGGGAGGTAGTGGGCCAGCATCACCGGCACCGCCAGGTTGTAGTTCGGGGTCCCGTCGGCGCCGAGCGGCAGGAAGCCGCCGGCGTTCTGGTGCAGCGCGATCGCGATCATCCCGGGGAGGATCACCAGGGCGGGGAACAGCATCTTCGGCACCGCCGCCAGCAGCGGGGTCCTTCGGGCGGCGGTCATCGATTCGGCGGCCATCGCCCGCTGGACCACCAGGAAGTCGGTGCACCAGTACCCGAACGACAGCACGAACCCGAGGCCCATCGCCATCCCGAACCACTCCACCCCCATCGGGTTGGCGCTGGCCGAGCCGAGATGCTGCCAGGCCGAGGACCAGGCGCCGGGCTCGTAGCCGGCGCCGGTGGCCACGGTGGTCAGCTTGGTCTTGAGCCCGTCCCAGCCCCCCACGTCCTTGAGCCCGAGCAGCACCAGGGGAAGGAAGCCCATCACGATCAGGAAGAACTGCAGCACTTCGTTGTAGATCGCCGAGGTGAGGCCGCCCAGGAAGATGTAGGCCAGCACGATGGCAGCCGAGACCAGCACGCTGAAGTTGAAGTCCCACCCCAGCACCAGCTCCAGCAGCTTGGCCAGGGCGTACATCGAGATGCCCGACGAGAAGATCGTCATCGCCGCGAAGGTGATCGCGTTGAAGCCGCGGGTCTTCTCGTCGAAGCGGAGCTTGAGGTACTCGGGGACGGACCGGGCGCGCGAGCCGTAGTAGAACGGCATCATGAAGACGCCGACGAAGACCATCGCCGGGATCGCGCCGACCCAGTAGAAGTGGCTCGTCATCATCCCGTACTTGGCGCCCGAGGCCGCCATCCCGATCACTTCCTGGGCGCCCAGGTTGGCGGAGAGGAACGCCAGCCCGGCGATCCAGGTCGGCATCGACCGGCCCGACAGGAAGAAGTCGTCGCTGCTCCTGACCAGGTGCCGGACCGCCCAGCCGATGCCGAGCACGAAGGCGAAGTAGACGACCAGGATGCCGTAGTCGATGGCGCCGAGCTGGATGTGCGGCACGGGGCAGCTCCGTCTGGAGAAGCGGTGGATGACATCTACCGGGGTCCGGCCCCGGGGGCAAGTTCGGGTGGCTGCCCTGCCGTCCCGGCCGGTATATTTCCGGTTCCCATGCATCCCATCGCCAGCGCCATCGTCCTCGGGCTCGTGACCACGGCGGTCACGGCGGGCCCCGTTGTGTCCCAGGCCGCGGCCCCGGTCCAGGCCAGCGTCGCCTCCCCCGACGGCCGGACCCGGGTCACGGTGGGGATCCGGGAAGGGCGCCTGGGCTATGGCGTCACCAGGGACGGTCGGGCCCTGCTCCTCCCCTCCGGGCTCGGGTTGGCCTTCCAGGGGGCCCCCCCGCTCCGGGACGGCCTCCGGGTCACCGACACCAGCCGGGCCTCGCACGATCAGTGGTGGACCCAGCCCTGGGGCGAGGTGGCCCGGGTCCGGGAGCACTACCAGGAGCTGGCGGTCGGGGTCGAGGAGATGGGGCCGCCCGGCCGGCGGTTCACCGTCCGGGTGCGCGCCTTCGATGACGGCATCGGCTTCCGGTACGAGGTCCCCGGGCAGCCCGGCCTCGGTGATTTCGCCATCAGCGAGGAGTTGACCGAGTTCGCCTTCGCCGACAACGCCCGCGCCTGGTCGATTCCGTCCAACTGGGCCAGGATGGACCGGTCGGAGATGCTCTACTCCTCGAGCCCGGTCAGCCTCCTCGACAGCGTCCAGACGCCGCTCACGCTGGAGACCCGGGACGGCCGGACCTTCATGGTGATCCACGAGGCCAACCTGGCGGACTACGCCCGGATGTTCCTCGCCGGGGCACGCGGCGAGGGCCGGACCCTGCGGGCGGCGCTCGCCCCGATGGCGGGGGGCGTGAAGGTCCGCGGCCGGACGCCGTTCGAGACCCCCTGGCGGACCATCCAGATCGCGGACCGGGTGACCGACCTCGCGCCCTCCCTGCTCGGCCTCAAGCTCAACCCGCCCAGCGTCATCGCGAAGACCGACTGGATCCGCCCGATGAAATACGTCGGCATCTGGTGGGGGATGCACATCAACGTCGAGACCTGGGCCTCGGGGCCGAAGCACGGCGCCACCACCGCGAACGCGCGCCGGTACATCGATTTCGCGGCGAAGCACGGGTTCGGCGGGGTGCTGGTGGAGGGCTGGAACGTCGGCTGGGACGGGGACTGGATCAAGAACCGTGACGCCTTCTCCTTCACCAGGGCCTACCCCGACTACGACCTCCCCGGGCTGGCGGCCTACGCCCGGCAGAAGGGCGTGAGCCTCATCGTCCACAATGAGACATCAGGCGGCATCCAGAACTACGAGCGGCAGCTCCCCGGGGCCTTCGACCTCTACCAGTCGCTCGGAGTCAACGCCATCAAGACGGGCTACGTCACCGACACCACCGGTGAGGGGCACTCGCACTACTCGCAGTTCATGGTGCGGCACTACCGCAAGGTGATCGAGGAAGCGGCCCGGCGCGGCATCATGGTGAACGCGCACGAGCCGATGCACGACACCGGCGAGCGGCGCACCTGGCCCAACATGATGACCCGCGAGGGCTCCCGCGGGCAGGAGTACAACGCCTGGTCCGGCGACGGGGGCAACCCGCCAGAGCACGAGACCATCCTGTTCTTCACCCGCCTGCTGGCGGGCCCGATGGACTACACGCCGGGGATCTTCGACATCACGCTGAAACGAGGCACCGGGCGGGCCCGGCGCCCCGACGAGCCCCGGGTCCGCACCACCCTGGCCAAGCAGCTGGCGCTCTACGTCACCGTCTACTCGCCCTTCCAGATGGCCGCCGACCTCCCGGAGCACTACGAGGGGCAGCCGGCCTTCCAGTTCATCAAGGACGTGGCGGTGGACTGGGACACGACCCGGGTCCTCGACGCCCGGATCGGTGACTACGTCGCGGTGGCGCGCCGCGAGCGCGGCGGGCAGAACTGGTTCGTCGGCGCCATCACCGACGAAGAGGGCCGGACCCTCGAGGTGCCGCTCACGTTCCTGACGCCGGGGAAGCCGTACGTCGCCGAGATCTACGCCGACGGACCGAACGCCCACTGGCTCGACAATCCGCTCCCGGTGGAGATCACCCGGAGGACGGTGACCTCGGCCGACAGGCTCCATATGGCATTGGCGCCCGGCGGCGGGCAGGCTGTCCGCCTGCGTCCGGCCGACTAGCCGCCATGCCGTCCGGCCGTCCTGCCGCCCTGCCGCCCTGCCGCCCCGCCATCCTGCCGCCATGCCCGAACTGACCCCCATCCGGTCCCTCGCCCAGGCCATGGGCGTGGCGACCGAATACGTGGACGGCCTCAGGCAGCCGGTGGTGGTGGCGCCCGAGACGCTGGTCCGCGTCTGCGCCGCCCTTGGGGCGCCGGTGACCGGTCCCCACGATGCCGAGGAGGCCCTGAGACATTGGCTCGCCGCCAACCAGGGCGAGTTGGTGGCTCCAGTGCTGGTGGCCTGGGACGGCTTCCTTCCGCCGGTGACGATCCCCGCGCAGGGCGGCGTGCACGTCGTCCTGACGCTGGAGGACGGCGGCACGGCGCCGCTCGAGGTCCACGGCCACGAGGTACGGTGCACCGCCCCGCTCCCGATGGGCTACCACCGTCTCGTCGTCGAGGCGGACGGTCGCCACGCCTCATCCACCATCATCGCGGCGCCAGTCCACGCGTGGCGGCGCCCCGGCGGCGACCGGTACAGCTGGGGTGTCGGGACCCAGGTCGCCGCCCTCCGTTCCGCGCGGAGCCGCTCGATCGGCGATCTCCAGGACCTGGAGTCGGTCTGCCGGTGGGTCCTCTCGAAGGGCGGCGACCTGGTCACCGCCCTCCCGCTGCTGCCGACCTTCAACACCGGGTACCCGGAACCGAGCCCCTATTCACCGGTCAGCCGGCTGTTCTGGTCGGAGCTGATTCTCGACCTGGGCGAGGCGCATCACCCGGTGCCGTCGCCCGGAACTCTGGACGTGACCCGGGCCGACACCGAGGTGCGTGCGGCGCTCGCCGGGATGGCGGTGCCGGACCCGGCCCGGGTCGACGCCGAACTGGCGCGCTACGCCCGCTATCGCGGCGCCCAGGCCCGGCTGGGCCGGAACTGGCGTGACTGGCCGGCGGCAGCCCGCGCCGGGACGCTCACGGATGAGCAGGTGGACGCCGAGGAGGAGCGCTTCCACCTCGTCGCCCAGTCGATTGCCCGCGGCCAGCTGCAGGGCCTGCGGGAGCGCCTCGAGCGGGACGGCGCCCGGCTCGGGCTCGATCTCGCCGTCGGGGTCCACCCGGATGGCTTCGATCCCTGGTCGCGGCAGCACCTCTTTGGGGAAGGAATGGCGGTCGGCGCCCCGCCCGACGAGGGCTTCCCGAGCGGCCAGGACTGGGGCTTCTCCCCGGTGCTGCCGTCGGCGTCCCGGCGCGAGGGCCACCGCTATATCGCGGCCTCGATCGGCCACCAGGCGACGCTGGCCGGCGTGCTCCGCGTCGACCACATCATGGCGTGGACCCGCCTCTACTGGATCCCCCACGGTTTCGGGCTCCATCAGGGAACCTACGTGAAGTACCCGGCGGAAGAACTCTTTGCCGTCCTCACCCTCGAGTCGCACCGGCACCGGTGCGAGATGGTGGGCGAGAACCTGGGCACCGTCCCCAAGGACATCTTCGAGGCGCTGCCGCGCCACCGGATCTGGGGGATGTACCTGGCCACGTTCGAGGCGGCAGGGGACACCCCCATGACGGGGCCCACGACGGCCGACGTCGCCCTGGTCGGCACCCACGACACCCCCACCTTCGCAGGCTGGCTGGCCGGCAACGACTTCGCCGAGCGGGTGCACTACCGGCTCCTCGAGGAGTCGGCCGTCCCGGCAGCCCAGGCCGACCGGCTCCGGGCCATCCAGCGCCTCGCCGAGCAGCTGGGCCGTCCCGTCGACGACCCGCGCGGCTTCTTCTCGGACCTGGTGGAGTGGCTGGGCGGGTCGCCGAGCCCGCTGGTGATTCCGTGGCTCGAGGACTTCTGGCTGGAAGAAGTCCGGGTGAACCTCCCCGGGACGCCGTCGTCGGTACGACCCAACTGGCAGCGGCCGATGCAGAAGCGGCTCGAAGAAATCTTCGCCGACCCGGGGATCAACGCCCTCGTGGATCGCCTCCATCGCGCCCGTGCGCTCGCCACGACCCACCACCCCCACCCCTCCTGAGGCCCAGGTCCTTCATGGCATCCCACGCCGCGACCGCGCCCATCGCCGCCCGGAGCAAGCCCCGGCTCTCGTTCTGGGAAATCTGGAACATGAGCTTCGGCTTCCTCGGCATCCAGATCGGCTTCGCCCTCCAGAATGCCAACGTCAGCCGGATCTTCGAGACCCTGGGGGCCAGGGTGGAGAACATCCCGATCCTCTGGATCGCCGCCCCGGTGACCGGCCTGGTGGTCCAGCCGATCGTGGGCTACCTGAGCGACCGCACCTGGAACCGGCTGGGCCGCCGACGCCCGTACTTCCTGACCGGCGCCATCCTCGCGTCGATCGCCCTGGTGCTGATGCCCAACTCGCCGTCGCTCTGGGTGGCGGCGGGCCTGCTCTGGATGATGGACGCCTCGATCAACATCTCGATGGAGCCGTTCCGGGCGTTCGTCGGGGACAACCTCCCCTCGGAGCAGCGAACCACCGGGTTCGCGATGCAAAGCTTCCTGATCGGCACCGGGGCGGTGGCCGCGTCGGTGCTGCCGTGGGTCCTCACCACCCAGTTCGGGGTCAGCAACGAAGCCCCGGAGCACATGATCCCCGACTCGGTGCGGCTGTCGTTCTACTTCGGCGCCGTGGTCTTCTTCGCGGCGGTGCTCTGGACGGTGCTTCGGTCGCGGGAATACTCCCCGGCCGAGCTGGCCTCGTTCGAGGAGAACGAGCTGAAGAAGCCCGTCCTCCCCGAGCGCCGGAGCCCCGAGGCCTTCGCGGCCAATGGGGTGAGGCAGGGGCGGCTGGGGCTGGGTGTCTTCACCGTGGGCGCGCTGCTGAATGCCTGGCTGGCCTACCAGCAGCTCTACCAGGTGATGGTCCTCTCGGTGGGGGTGGCGGTGGTGGGGCTGCTGCTGGTGGCGAGCGGGGCTCTGCAGCGGAGCGGCCGCTACGACAACGGCTTCGTCACCATCCTCAACGACTTCCAGGACATGCCCCGCACCATGAAGCAGCTGGCCGCGGTGCAGTTCTTCTCCTGGTTCGCGCTCTTCGCGATGTGGATCTACACCACCCCGGCGGTGACCGCCCATCTCTACGGCACCACCGACACCGGATCGGCCCTCTACAACGAGGGCGCCAACTGGGTCGGCGTCGGCTTCGGGGCCTACAACGGGGTCGCCGCGATCGTCGCCTTCGCGATCCCGGTGCTGGCGCGCCGCACCAGCCGGAAGATGGCCCACGCCCTCTGCCTGGTGGCCGGCGCCCTCGGGCTGCTGTCGATACTGATTCTCAAGGATCCGACCTGGCTGCTTGCCTCGATGGTGGGGGTCGGGGTCGCCTGGGCCAGCATCCTCTCGATGCCGTACGCCATCCTCACCGGCTCGCTGCCGGCGTCGAAGATGGGCTACTACATGGGCGTCTTCAACTTCTTCATCGTGATCCCGCAGATCGTCGCCGCCGCCATCCTCGGCTTCTTTGTCGGGCGGTTCTTCGGCGGGCAGGCGATCTGGGCCCTGGCGATCGGGGGCGCGTCGCTCATCGTTGCCGCCCTCCTGACCCTGCGGGTGGAAGACCGCGACGACATCGAGGCGAAGGACACATGGCACCCCGGCTTCCCCAAGTCCTCGGTCTGATCGCGCTGGCGGGCGGGCTGGCTGCCTGCCGG